>NZ_JACLQK010000025.1:626-34456 GCF_016648645.1 Streptococcus sp. 22.1
TAATAAAAAATATAGAAAAAATGATAAAAATCCATAGTCTTCAAACGGTATGAGCCTATACTGAGACTTTACGCTGTGATAAAAACGCCTGAAGAATTGGTATTTCAGGCGTTCGGAATTTTTGAGACTCTAGGCTCAAAAATTAGCCATGGAACTTCGAAGAAGTTCGCTGGCGTCCGCTATCACCTAAGTAAAGTCTCAAGTAAAAGCTTTTGTCCTCAATCTAAAGCCTTGGCAACAAGGCTTTTTCTTGTGGAAAAGTATTCTGAGAATAAGTAGCTGTCAAAATCTGGTATAATGAAGCCAAGGAGGCGCCTATGAAAACTTTGAAAAAACAGACGCTAATTCTTTTATCTATCTCTAGCCTGCTACTTGTCGGTTTAGCAGTTTTTGCACATCTCCACAAAAAGGAGGAAAAACCAAGCTACTCCAACCTTAATAGCAAGGCCAGTCTTAATGAGGTGCGTGCCATTCTCTCGAAACATTTGGACGAGGAGAGTGTGGATAACTTTATCAATCTGGTTAGGGATTACAATGATACCGTGGGTACTGTTGGACTTTCTGGGGATTTTGCGCCATTTACCAAAACAGACTATGATGTGGAAAAAATCAGTAGCCTGTGGACAGCCAATCATGGTGACTTTATCGGTACCAACTGCCGTATCAACACCTACACGCTACTGAAAGGCAAAATCAAGATTCCTCAAGTCAAAAGTGATACTGAGCTCCTTTTCCAAGACAAGGACGCCATTGACAAGGGCAAGCTCTTTAATGCCAAGGACCAGGAAAATTTTGAGATTCTTTTTTCAAGGGTCAAGACTGAGGCCACCCAAGATGTCAAGGTTCATGCCAAGCACATGGAGGATTACTACAAGCAGTTCACCTTTGATGACAAGGCACGCATGCTGTCGGTTGTTGTCCACGATAATTTGGATGGTGATTCCCTTTTTGTTGGTCACGTCGGAGTCTTGGTGCCTACGACGGATGGCTACTTATTTGTTGAAAAGTTGACCTTTGAAGAGCCCTACCAAGCCATAAAATTTGCCAGCAAAAAAGATTGCTACAAGTATCTCACAACCAAGTACAAGGACTATACTGGACCAGGTCTAGCCAAACCCTTTATCATGGACAATGGCAAATGGGTGGATATGGACTAGGTTAAGGTGAGACGACAGTTTTAATAGGGGAGAAAAAGGAATCAAGATATGAATAGAAAACAAGCCTTGTTGCTTTATCTGTCAGGGACCCTTGGGCAAATTTTATTAGCTAGTCTCATTGTCTTGATTTTAAGAGCAGGAGAAGTTAGGGTTGATTATGGGACTCCAATTGGCCTCTTTACCCTTATGTTAGGTGGCTTGTCATCAGCCATTTGGGGAGCAATTATTAGCATCCGCTATCATCACTCCAGTTTTAAACAGCTTGTCAGAGATTTTTTCCAAGTCAAACAAGCTCCTCTTAACTATCTCTTAGTCCTCATTTTTATAGGTTTGGATTTTTTACCACAGGTCTTTAGTGGGGAAATGATTATTCCAACTTGGTATCTCCCCATAATTTTATTTGTAAAAGCCCTCGTCTTTGGTGGAATCGAAGAAATTGGTTGGCGTTATTTTTTCCAGCCTACTTTGCAAGAAAAGTTGACCTATCTAGTGTCTACGCTGTGTACCTTTGTAGCCTGGTCACTATGGCATTTGCTCTATTTTTATATTGATGGCTCTTTGGCAAGGATTCATTTGCTACCATTTTTGCTAGGCTTATTAAGCAATTGTTTCATCTTATCCGCTATTTATACAAAGACCAGAAGCCTTTGGCTTTGTGTGATGACACATGCGTTGATCAATGCTTTATCGCAACTGTCATCAACTGAGGAGAACCTTGGATTATCCCTTGTGATTAAGGTGTTGATAATTCTTCTTGCCATGAGAATTGCTAGTAGCAGTATGGAAAAAGTTAAATCTTAAGCTGGCTTGATTTTCACTGCTTCAGTTACTTATAACTCTTAAGAGTAGTTCAAGACTGCTCTTTTTTTCCACTCAAATGACCTTGCCCTTCTTTTTGAGGCATGTTATACTAGAAAATGTATTGTCGAAATTTTCTGACATTACAGGTGGAAAGGAGGTGCTAATGCCTTTTAAAAAAATAAAACACCTTGTTTTTTCCCGCTACCTAAGCCTGCTCTGTTTGCTTCTATTTTTAGTAGTAGCGTCAGTTTTTGTTGCAGTGTCCTTAGGAGCGGTCACTATAGATATAGGTGATACCTATGGTGTCATCCTCAGAAAATTGGGGTTTCCGATTGCCAGTCATAACATAGCCAAGCCACTTGAAGCTATTATCTGGAATATGCGAGTTCCGAGGGTTCTTCTAGGGCTAGTAGTTGGTGCAGGCCTTTCCATGTCTGGGAGTGTCATGCAGTCAACCGTCAATAATCCGATTGCCGAACCCTACATTTTAGGCATCTCGGCAGGAGCAACTTTTGGAGCAACCTTGGCCATCATTTTAGGCCTTAAAGCTGTGGTAGGTTTGGGTGCCTTTGTGGGGGCTATCCTAGCGACGGTTCTTGTCTTAATCATTGCCTCTATGCAGGGGAGAGTGACCACATCTGGCCTGATTTTATCTGGAACGGTTGTTAATGCCCTCTTTATTGCCTTTGCCAATTTTATAATCTCTATTGGAGCGACAGCAGATAGTGTCATGACCATTAAGTTTTGGACTATGGGTTCATTGACAGGAACATCTTGGTCAGATTTGCTGCTTCCAGCAGTAGTGGTTGGTTTGGCCTTTCTCTTTTTCTCAACACAGTATCGTGTTTTTAATGCCATGATGATGGGAGATGAAGCAGCTTTGACTTTAGGGATCCCACTTAAACTCTATTGGTATCTTTATATCGCCATCGTTGCGATCATAACGGCCGTCTTGGTTTCTAGTTGTGGTATTATTGGCTTTGTGGGCTTGATTACCCCTCATATTGCCAGAAGTTTAGTCGGGACTAATTATCGTAAGCTTTTTCCAGTGGCAACTCTCCTAGGTTCCTTATTTGTGGTTTGGGCAGATGTCTTGGCTAGAATCCTCGTTAAAAATGCGGAGTTACCTATCGGTATCTTTACAGCCTTGGTTGGCGCACCTTTCTTTATTTATATTGTGACTAAAAATCGTAGGAAGGTGGTTTAGACTTATGGATGTAAAGTGTAAGGATATTCATTATTCGATTGGAGAGAAAAAAATCCTAAATGGTGTCTCTCTAGAGGTTGAAGGTGGGCAATTTCAGACCATACTAGGACCAAATGGGAGTGGTAAATCAACCTTGCTCAAAACCATTTACCGCCAGTTGAAACCAGATAGCGGTCAGATTTTACTTGATGGAAAAAGCCTAGATCAGGTAAGCCTAAAGGAAACTGCAAAAGAAATGGCCGTTGTGACACAGTTTAACACCCTTCAATTTGACTGCACGGTGGAAGAAATTGTCATGCTTGGCCGAACGCCCCACCTTTCCTTTCTACAAAAAGAAACGGAGCGGGACCACTTGCTCGTCCAGGATGCCCTAGACAAGGTTGGCATGTCTGAAAAGAAGACACGCTATTATTCGTCCTTATCAGGTGGCGAAAAACAAAGAGTTATCCTAGCGCGTGCTTTGGCTCAGGAACCCAAACTCCTTTTATTGGATGAGCCTACCAACCATTTGGATATTAAGTATCAGTTGGAGATGTTGGCCTTGGTCAAGGAACTCGGCATTAATGTTCTCGCAGTTCTCCACGATATTCAATTGGCCTGTCGTTTTTCAGATTATATTTACTTAATGAAAGGGGGTGAGATTGTTGCCCAAGGTGTCCCAAGGGATGCCGTAACCCCACAATCCTTGCAGGCGGTTTATGATGTTCAGAGTCGTATTACCTGGACGGATGACCAGCAGGCAATGATTCAGTATTTATAAGCCTAGGAAAGGAAGGCCTTATGAACAAGAAAACTTTTGGTATCGCATTAATCGCTGCAGCAGTCCTCACATTGACAGCATGCAGTTCTACATATAAAAACAGCACATCATCGTCATCAGCAGCAAAAGAAACGGTGAAAAAGACTAACTCAGAAACCCAGTATCCTTTGACCGTTAAAACTTATGACGATCAAGGAACTGAGCTAGATCAAGTTTTCAAAAAGGTACCAGAAAAGGTTATCACAAACAACCTTTCATCAACGGAAATCTTGATTGAGCTTGGTTTAAAAGACAAGATTGTCGGTATGCTTAACCCTGACAATGAAGTAACCGATAAATATAAGGAAGACATTGCCTCAATCCCACATGTCGGTGATAAGAAGACCATCTCTCAAGAAGTCATCTTGGCTTACGGACCTGATGCCCTTATTGGTCGTAACATGATGTTCTCAGACAAATCAATGGGAACCATCAGCACGTGGAACAACAACGACATTCCCGTCTATACGCAAAAAGCTTCTGTTTCAACAACCAAACAAGATTTGAATAATATCATCGAAGATGTTAAAAATATTGGTGACATTTTCAACGTTCAAGACAAGGCAGACAAGTATGCAGGACAACTCCAAAAGCGTATCGACGCCGTTAAAAAGAAAAACAAGTCTTCTGACAAAGACTTGAAGAAGGCTCTGATCATGTGTGCCTACAACGATGAGACCTTTGGAACTTACAAATCTGCCCTTCAAGAAAGTATGCTTAATCAGCTTGGCTATACCAATGTTGCGACGGGAACATCAGATTTGACTCTGGAAAATCTCGTGTCTATGGAACCAGAATTGATTATCTATGTAACTAGTGACCGTAATAAGGCCATGGACAAGGATGCTACAGACAAGATGGAAAAGAACGCTGTTCTTGAAAATGTACCAGCCGTTAAAAACAAGAAAATCATGACTATTTCTTATGATGAGCTTATGGATTACGGTCCATCTGTGATTGATTCTCTTGAGAAGGTTAATGACTTTGTTAATAAATAAAGACTTTGTCTGCCATGGCATTCGAGTGACGATTGCCCTTCCTGAGTCTTATGATGCTACTAAGACTTATCCAGCTGTTTTTCTGAACGATGGACAACTGGATTATCTGGGAAAACTAGCGGATTCTGTTATCCTGATAGGCCTTGAGCCCAAGAATCGCTTGGATGATTTTACACCTTGGTATGCTCAGGCTTTGAGACCTGGAAGTCCTGATTTTGGTGGCAAGCTAGCCAGCTATCATGACCATCTATTTGGCCATATTTTAAATAGCATCCAAGAGGAGTTTAGACTGGATGACAGTCGTATGGCTTACGGAGGCTACTCGCTGGGTGGACTGGCTGCTATTTCCAGTCTTTATAGCAGTGATAAGATGCCTTTTATCTTTTCCATTTGTGGATCCTTCTGGTATCCAGATTTTGTAGATTACTGCCAATCCCATCAGCTTCTTAATAAGTCTTGCTCGGTCTATTTACGTAACGGTTTGACCGAAGGGGCTAATCATAAGAATAGACTGGCCAAGGCTCCTAGCTTTGCCAAAGAAGTACATGAATGCATCAAAAAACAGTGCTTGTCCACTTATTCAGCATTTGACCCCTACGGTCATCATGATAATCTCCAAGAAAGATATGATGCTTTTTCGGACTGGTTGATTGAAGAGTGGAAACTCTGAAATGCTGCTATTGGTGATTGAGTAGGAAAGAGAGAAGAAAAGTAGTGAAGAAAATTCCGACGATGGAATCTCTTCACTACTTTTTGTTATGCTCGAAAACTGCCATCACAGTTGATGCTTCCGAAAAGTTTTTAGACATGAATCAAAAAACGCCTTAACTCCGTATATTAAAAGTAATTTACTTACTTTTGACTTATATCCTAACTTCAAAAAGGATAAGACTATTATTGTTGCTGATGCAGTAACTTATATCATTTAAAACTTTTTTGTTGGAGAAGTAGAAGGGAAAAAACTATACTTTGGTGCCTGAGAATACTTCGATATGGTTCCCTAGTATTTTTATATCTACTGGAAGATTATCCGATTTGTCTCCATCAACATCTGACTCTAACTCAACCTCTGAAGAAATCCTAACATTACGCGCTTTGATATATTCGATATTATCGTTACCTACTAGATCCCCTTTTAACAAATCTGGGATAGTCGATAATTTAGAAATGATGGATGCATCTTTTAAAATCAAGATATTTCCATATCCATCTGTATTTTCATCAAATAGTTTTTTGTCTGCATAGTAATTAGATAGAAGAACTAGGACCTGACTAGCTTCACCTTCATAATTGCCATTTTCGCTTTCAATACGAACATTAAATATATCGTCTTCCACAACGGACTTCATCGTATTGATTGCATATGCAAAGATACCGTACTTTGTTTTATCTTCAATATCAACGTTATGAATAGCTTCTGGTAAAGATCCAACACTAAAAATATAGCCAAAATAATTTTGATTAGCTTTTCCAACATCAATGGTTTTAGTAAAATTGAAATCAAGTTCTTCAATCGCTTGATCAATACTTTGGTTGATTTCTAATAGCTTAGTGATTAAATTACCAGTTCCACCAGGAATAATCCCAAGTTTTGGAATGTGATTTTTTTCAGCAATCCCTGAAATAACCTCATTTACAGTACCGTCTCCACCAAAAACAATTACTGCATCATATTTTTCTTTAGAGGCTTTTTCAGCAAATTGAGTTGCATCTTTGGCTTTTTGCGTAATCTTAGTTTCAACATAATCAAAATACTCTTTAGCCTTATTCTCCAAGCTCTCTTTATAATCTAATGCTGTTTCTCCTCCAGAAGTTGGATTAATAATTATCATTACTTTTTTCATTGATATTTTCTCCTATGGACTACTAGTGACAATACTTTTCAACGGTTTCTTATGCTTATCAAATTAATATCTCACATTACTTGTTGTTATTTGGGGATTCTTTTTACTTATCCTTTTCTATTTGTTGAAGATCATCATCGTTTTTATATTGAATGATGTAGTCGACTAATTCTTTTTCAGTTAATCTATCATTTGTTAATTGTGAAACCTGAATCGAGATATTTTTCAAACCATATTCATTTTGTTTGTTAATGATACCTTGTAACTCAGCTTCTGAAAGATATTTACCTGAAATGGTTAGCTTTAGTGTATTATTTTCTTTACTATATTTCTTTTTCAAAATAGTATGGTTTTCAAATTGATCAGATAGATAATTATTGATAGACTCATTGATTAGCGTATCTCTAACTAAGGTAGTTGCAGAAGCTAAACTTGGAATAATAAGAACAAGCGAGACTAGAATTAATATTTTTCGCATTTTAGAGGCTTTACGATTATGTTTAACATAAGGATTATTAACCATCATCACATTAGTGCCAATATATGTAGCAATCATAATAAAACTGCAGTTAATGGAGAACAAATATGACGCCCCTATCATATACTCAAGATTTCCTGTGGCAATAGAATACCCCACGGTACAAACAGGTGGCATAAGAGCAGTTGCAATGGCGACACCAGGAACAATGTTATTAGCTTCTTTCTTTCGTGCTCCAATAATGCCGGCTAATCCACCGACGAATGCTATTACAACGTCCCAAATTGTGGGCGAAGTTCTAGCAATAATTTCCGTACTTGCATAAGAAATGGGCGAAATTAAAAAATAAAGTGTAGAGGCTAAGAGGCTTACTGCAACTTGAATAAAAAGAACTTTAAACGATTTTTTGAGAAGTTTTGTATCTAATATTGCTAACGCAAAACCTACTCCAAGGATAGGTGTCATCAATGGAGAAATCAACATTGCCCCTATAATTGTTGGAATAGAATTCATATTCAAACCAATAGATGCAATCAATATCGCACACAATAAAGTGGTTAAGTCACTTTTTGATAAATCTAAATCCTCATAGATTTTGTCCCTAAATTCTATGAGAGAATAAAGTTTACCATCCTTCAAAACTTTTTCCATAACAGTACTCCCTCTTTGTTACTATAGTCAACTTTTGAAGAAGTTAATCGGTATCGTTTGATCTCTTTTGTAAGGAAAGGATTTCCTGAAGAAATAACTTTTTAGCTTCGTCCTCTGATGATGTTTCTAAATCGTCAATCATTATTTTTGCAACTTCTTTACGAGAGCTTGTTCCATATTCTTCTTTCAATTCATAATCAATTCTCTCCTCAAAATTGGTATAAGGATATTGACCAAGTAGTACATTTATACGTTGATCAAATTCATAATCAATCCACCACTTCTCAAACAATTCTTTGAAAGCTTGCAAATCTATTTCAGAATCCAATAGGGTTAATGCATCCATAAAACCTGTTTTATATCCATTAATTTCTGAGCATAAACCAACGACCTCATCCTTATTAATTTTGGCCAATTCCTGACGCATTTCAAGCAAATCCTTGTCTGCAAAGAGTCGTTCAAAGCCCTCAAGTTGTTTACTAAATTCGTCTAATTTAGTGTAATCCTGACGATTCAATGTTTCTCTAATATCCATAATTATCTCCTTTTTGAATTTTAAACTCCTACTGAAAATAACACAGTATCCTGTGTATGATTTAGGTTTTTTATTGGATGATACTTCATAAAGAAAAAGTGTGTAAGGGTTTACATATTTCAATTATACATTTTATTTCCACTTTCGTCACTCTCACTTCTTAGGGAGTTTTTTTAACGTTTTAATTGGCTAAAAATCTTATGGTCATACCAACATAATCAAATGTTTTATTGATGAATCATTCAATTATCAGAATGGTCTGATAATAATAACTATAAATGTAGAGTATTTACAAAACTGTTCAAAAAACTACAAGAATCATAACATAAAATACTTGCAAATCTATGCAATCGTTTGCAAAAACGATTAATGCTTTCATTCTATTTTTTTGTAAGCGCAAACATTTTCATTGACTTATCAATTTGATTAACTTATACTGTTATTAACAGGTATATACTTACATTAATCTTATGATTGTTAAGATTAATATAAAAAATGTTTTAGCTAAAATGTAACTCTTTAGATTGTTTGATTTTCCAAACAATCTAACTTTCCTCAATTTAGAAAGGGGGAGACATTATGCTTTGGGCTATTATCGTAGGAGGCTTTATCGGTCTTATTGCAGGTGGAATCACTAAAAAGGGAGGTTCCATGGGAATAATCGCTAATATCTTTGCAGGTTTAGTAGGTTCATCTGTTGGACAATCACTTTTCGGTGCATGGGGACCTAGTCTAGCAGGAATGGCATTAATTCCATCAATCTTGGGAGCGGTCATTGTTGTTGCAGTAGTATCATTTTTCCTAGGGAAAAAAGAATGAACTTGAATCTTTTTGACAGGAATAGATCACAGTTCAAATTCTGTTGATGAAAGGATTCAATATGTCAAAAACCAAAAAAATACTTTACCTTATTTTATGTATTTTAATCTTGACAATTTTGATTCCTATTTTGCTAGATTATCATAAAGTCAGTGGCTTAGGACTTCATTTAGTTGATTGGAAACAAATTTCCTTTCTGGAATTTTATCTTTCAAGATATATTTTCTGGGGTACTCTAGTTCTTTCAGCTGTAGTGTTGTTCCTAATGCTTGTTATACTCTTTTATCCTAAACAATATTTAGAGATTCAATTACCTGATGTTGATGGTGAACTAAAATTAAAAAATTCAGCTATTGAAGGATTTGTGCGTTGTGTGGTTGCTAATCACAATTTTATAAAGGATCCTACTATTAAGGTAAACAGTCGTAAGAATAAATGTTTAGTTCACGTAGAAGGACAAATGCTTCCATCAGACAACATTATTAAACGAACTCAAATAATTAAAGATGAGATTGCTGATGGATTGACACAGTTTTTTGGAATGAATCATCGTGTAAAACTGTATATTTCTGTAAAAGAATACAAGCCAAAACCACCACGTAAAAAAACTGTTAGTCGTGTAAAGTAAGGAAGTAAAAAATGGAATGGTTTAAAAAATACCAATATCCATTTCTTTCCGGATTAGCGGGTGCTATCTTAGCTTGCTTCATCCTATCCTATGGTTTTTTTAAGACTTTATTTGTCTTGATTTGCGCCACTCTAGGAGTTGGAATTGGATATTATATTCAACAAAAACAATTATTTAAATAGTAAAGGAGATTCATATGTCAAAAGTAGAAAAAAAAGTAGAAGAAGTAAAAGGCGAATTGACCTACGAAGATAAAGTCATTCAAAAAATTATTGGTCTTTCTTTAGAAAATATTCCAGGCTTGTTGGCTATTGATGGAGGCTTTTTCTCAAACCTAACTGAAAAACTTATCAATACTGATAACGTTGCAAGCGGAGTCAATGTTGAAGTTGGTAAAGAGCAAGTTGCTGTTGATTTGAACGTAATTGTCGAATATCAAAAGAATGTTCCTGAACTATACAAGAAAATCAAAGAGGTTGTTGTTTCAGAAATTTCTAAGATGACTGATTTGGAAGTGGTTGAAGTTAATGTAGATGTTGTTGATATCAAGACTAAAGAGCAACATGAAGCAGACTCAGTAAGCCTACAAGATCGAGTAACTGGAGTTGTTGAATCAACAAGTGAATTTACTTCCGATAAATTTGAAAGCGCAAAACAGGGATTGAGTGATGGCTTCTCAGCTGCAAAGGAAAAAGTTAGTGAAGGTGTTGAAGCTGTCTCTGAAGCGACTGCTAAAGCAGAACCAAGAGTTCACTAAATTCTTTTATGCCTAAAAAAATTTAAATGAATTGTTTAAAAACGTTCATTTTCAATAATCTGATTTTCCAATGGAGGGTAACACTATGTCAGTAGAAGAAAAACTTAATCAAGCTAAAGGCGCTATTAAAGAAGGTGTCGGAAAAATAACTGATGATAAAAAAACTGAAAAAGAAGGAGCTGCTGAAAAAGTAGTTTCAAAAGTTAAAGAAGTTGCCGAAGATGCCAAAGAGGCTGTTGAAGGGGCTATCGAAGGCGTTAAAAATATGGTTAAAAAGGACGATAAATAGTTCTAAAATCGATTGATTTTTCACTTAAAACATGGAAATTGCTCTACAAGAAATTTAAGGTTGTTTTACTCCTAACTACTCACTTTTAAAACAACACCAAAAACTATGACAAATCCTTAACATTACGATATTACTCAGGTGAAAAATCAACTTTCTTTAGATTAATTTAAATTCCTTTTTAAATCCATATATTCTTTCTAATAGTAAAAGCACTCTAATTTCTATAGTTTTATCCAAGCTATAGACGCTAGAGTGTTTTTTATAACATTTTGAAGAATTATTTAATGATTGGGGGAGATTTGTATTTTTCTAGTTCTTATACAAATTAGCAAAGTATAAGTGCTAACGTCATCCCGAATAGGGAATGGCAAACGTTTGCATTACTTGTGAATGTTTTCACCACCAAAACATCGCATTTTCAGTGAATTACTTGATTTTCATAAGTATTAGTTTTATAATCAAAGTATAGAAAACGCTTTCAAAAATATCTCCGAGTTTTTGTCCTACTTGAAGTGGTTCGGCTAACAGCCGACTTCCATTCTAGAAAGGAGTATTGTTTTGAGTCAATGTGATATTCTCATTATAGGGGCAGGTCCTGGTGGTTATGTTGCTGCTGAAGAAGCTGCCCGTTTAGGTAAAAAGGTAACTGTCATTGAGAAAAACTTCATAGGTGGCACCTGTTTGAACGTTGGATGTATCCCATCCAAAGCCTATCTTGAACATGCCCATTGGCTATTAGCTGCTAAAGAAGCCTCTCAGTATGGAGTGACAGTTTTAAATGATAATCTTGATTTTCAAAAACTTGTTGCTCGCAAAGATCAAGTCGTAGCAACACTACAGTCTGGTATTCAATCAAGTTTTAAACAATTAGGTATCACCTATATTGAAGGTGAGGCAGTTTATATTTCTGATAAAACCTTCCAAGTTAATGGTGAAAGAGTCTCAGGTAAGTCTGTTATTTTGGCGACGGGGAGTCATCCATTTATTCCTCCTATTCCTGGTATTAACGATGTTGACTACTTGACAACAGATAACTTTTTCAACTTAAAGGAACTTCCTCAACGTTTGGTTATCATTGGTGGAGGTATTATTTCCGTTGAGTTAGCTTTTGCCATGGCTCCACTTGGTGTGGATGTGACAGTGATAGAGGTTGCACCAACAATTTTAGCAACTGAAGATGACGAAGCACGTTCCATTATTAGAGAAAAGATGAAACAACTTGGAATTACCATTCTAGAGGGAGTTAGCATAGATAGGGTTAAAGAAAATGTTGTAATTTTAGCAGATGGCAAGTCCTACTCTTATGATAACTTACTTGTAGCAACTGGGCGTAAGCCAAATATTGAGTTAGCCCAAATGATGGGTTTGGAGCTGACCGAAAAAGGCTTTATTAAGGTAGATAGTTATTACGAGTCATCTCAATCAGGTGTTTATGCGATTGGGGATTTGATTCCTGGATATATGTTAGCTCATGTTGCTAGTAGCGAGGGAATCAAAGCTGTTCGAGCCATTTGTCGTCAGGCTGAGGAACCGGTTGATAATTCAAGTGTTCCACGGTCGCTCTTTACAACGCCGGAGATTGCTTCCTTTGGCTTGTCAGAAGAGGAGGCGGTACAACAAGGATATGATATATCAGTTGGTCAACTTCCTTATGTTTATAATGGTCGAGCCATTGCGTCTAATTCAGCAAAAGGTTTTGTTAAAATTGTCTCCGAAAAACGCTATCACCTATTATTAGGTGCCGTTATCGTTGGTCCACATGCAACTGATATTCTACAATCCTTGATTGTCTTGAAAGATGCTGAAGGAACACTTGATCAGCTTGATAAGACAATTTTTGCACATCCAACAATTTCTGAGTTGGTTCAGGAAGTTGCAAGACTGATTTTAAGGTCCTAAGGTCGATGGATAGGTTTAGCACAGCCATTCTCATTTTTCAAATCTATATATCTGTCAATAATATTTGTTTTTTATAAAGCTCTCTATAGAAGGAGGAAACAATATGACACATTATCAAGAATTGCCACAAGCCCTAATGAAAGAAAAACATCAGGGACAAACCTTAACCAAGGAAGAAGTTAAGGTTCAAACTGCCCATGATCTTGGTGTGGAAAATGTTTCAAAAGAAGAGGCTAAATCCATGTATAAAACTATGTGGGATATTCGAAATTTTGAAGAAAATGCACGACATTTCTTTTCAATCGGTCAAATTCCAGGATTTGTTCACCTTTACTCAGGTGAGGAAGCTATTGCGACTGGGGTATGTGCTAACTTGACTGATAAAGACTACATTACTAGCACACATCGAGGACATGGACACTGTGTGGCTAAAGGTGGAGACCTTAAAAAAATGATGGCTGAAATCTTTGGTAAGTCTACTGGGCTTGGTAAAGGTAAGGGTGGCTCTATGCATATCGCTGACTTGGATAAAGGAATCCTTGGTGCTAATGGTATGGTAGGCGGAGGCTTTGGTCTTGCGACTGGGGCTGCTATGCGCAACAAATATCTAAAGACTGATGATGTTGCTGTATGTTTCTTTGGTGATGGTGCTGCCAATGAAGGTAATTTTCATGAGTGCTTAAACATGGCCTCTATTTGGAATCTACCTGTGGTATTTGTAAATGAAAACAACCTTTTTGCAGAATCAACACCACAATGGTATTCATCAGGTTCTCCAACAATTGCTGAACGTGCACAAGCTTACAATATGCCTGGAGTTCGCGTTAATGGTAAGGAATTATTTGCTGTTTATCAAGTGGCTAAGGAGGCCATTGAACGTGCGCGTCGTGGAGATGGTCCAACGTTAATTGAAGCTATTACTTATCGTAACCATGGCCATTTCGAAGGAGATGAGCAAAAATACAAAGCACCAGATGGAATTGAAAAAGAATGGGCAGATGTGGATGCCTTGGAAGTATTTCGTGATCTGGTAACTGAAAAGGGTATCCTTAGCCAAGATGAATTGGATGAGATTGTTGCCCAATCACAAAAAGATGTTGAAGATGCAATCCACTTTGCTCAAGAGAGCCCAATTCCAAAAGAAGAAGCTCTCTACGAAGACGTATTTGCAGACTGATTGAGGAGGATTCATAATGACTAGAGAAACATTATTTATGAAAGCCATCAATGAAGGGCTCGATCAAGCCATGGAAAGAGACGAGCGAGTTGTTCTCCTAGGAGAGGATATCTCAGGTGGTGTTAATGTTGAACACTTAGAAAATAATAACGAGGATGCCTGGGGCGGTGTCATGGGGATTACACGAGGACTGATGCCGAAATATGGCAGGGAACGTGTTATTGATACTCCGATTTCTGAGCACGGCTATTTATCAGCTTCGGTGGGGATGGCGCTTACGGGACTAAGACCTGTACCAGAGTTGATGTTTAATGATTTTATTGGATTCTGTTTTGATGCCCTATTAGGACAGGCATCTAAGATGCGTTACATGTTTGGCGGTAAAGCTAAAGTTCCGATGGTTGTTCGTACTATGCACGGGGCAGGTGCTTCAGCTGCTGCGCAACACTCTGGATCCTATTACGGTTTATTTGGATCGATCCCTGGTATTAAGGTGGTCGTTCCTGCTACCCCTTATGATGCCAAAGGATTACTCCTAGCATCAATAGAGGATGATAATGTTGTTATTTTTTCTGAGGACAAAACCCTCTATGGCTTAAAAGGGGAAGTGCCAGAAGAATACTATACTGTACCAATTGGTAAGGCTGCCGTTCGTAGAGAAGGTAAGGATTTAACAATTGTGACAATTGGTAAGATGTTGTACGTAGCCTATGAGGTCGCCGACCGCTTGGCAAAAGACAACATTTCTGTAGAAGTGATTGATCTTCGTACAGTTGCTCCATGGGATGAAGAAACAGTGTTAAATTCCGTGAAGAAAACTGGTCGTTTAATTATTGTGGATGAGGCAAATCCACATAACAATACTGCAACTGATATTGCATCTGTAGTTTCAGATAAAGCATTTGATTATCTTGATGGACCAGTGAAATGTGTTTGTGCACCAAATACTCCTGTTCCATTTGCGACAAACTTAGAACAAGCCTATATCCCGGATGCGGATAAGGTTTTGAAAGTAGCTGATGAATTGATTCAGGACTTGAAAGGATAGGAGGGCGCTTATGGCAACAGAAATTTTAATGCCCAAGCTCGGCCTAACCATGACTGAAGGACTCATTCAAAAGTGGTTGGTCCAAGTTGGTGATACAGTAACAAGTGGTCAGCCTTTATTGGAAATTAGTTCTGAAAAATTGACTAGTGAAGTCGAATCCCCTGCTTCTGGGGTTGTTCTAGACATTGTGCATGATGAAGGTGCTACAGTTAAATGTAAGGAAGTCGTTGGATGGGTTGGTCAGGAAGGAGAAAATGTAGGAACCCAAGAAGCTCCTGCACAAGAGGAAGCTCCAACTGAAGTCGCTAAAGATTCAACACCGCCTAGTCCTAAATCTACTACAGCACCTATAGCTCGTACTAGTGGGGAACGAATTTTCATTACACCGGTGGCTCGTAAGATGGCTGCTGAGAAAGGCTATGATATCTCCCTTATTAAAGGGACAGGTGGAAATGGTCGTATTACAAGACGTGATGTAGAAGCTTACCAACCAAGTCTTGTTGTTGATAAGGTCGTTGAACCTCTACCACAAGATATGACCTCAGGTCAATACGGTGAGGGACTCCAAGGCATGCGTAAGATTATTGCCGAACGTATGATGAACAGTCTTCATTCTTCTGCTCAAGTGACACTCCATCGTAAGGCTGATTTAACTGAACTTTTGAAATTCCGTAAAGAACTTAAGGCCAAGGTCCATACTCCACTTGAAAATGGTGAACTAGGTATCACAACTCTATTAACTAAAGCAGTAACCAAAGCTTTGAGAGATTTTCCAGCTTTGAATGCTTGGTATGGCGGCGGCATTCATCAGATTCAAGAACGCATTCATATTGGTATGGCAACAGCTTTGGATGATGGTTTGGTTGTCCCTGTGATTCGAGACGCAGACCGTATGACTTTAGCAGATCTTGGTCAAAGCATTAAGACTCTGGCTAATCAAGCTCGAAAAGGTACACTTCCATCTGACCTATATAGTGGTTCTACTTTCTCAATTACGAACCTAGGAGGGCCAGGTGTAGAATACTTCACACCAATCCTTAACTCCCCAGAGGTGGCAATTCTTGGAGTAGGAGCAACTCAACAAGCTTTAGCATTTAATGAGGAGGGAGAGGTTGTTCAAAAAGACTATCTTCCATTGAGTCTGAGCTTCGACCATCAAATCATCGATGGCCTTCCAGCAGCTGAATTTTTAGCACAAGTTATATCTTATCTTGAAGACCCGTATCTCCTTATTTTCTAGTGGATTTAAATTTTGCAAGGTTAAGATTATCAACTAATAGACATATTATAGGTTAAAATATAAAGTTTTTTGCTAACCTTGTCTAGCTCAATAGCTAGCGTAAAGCTTACACAGAGAGAAGACTAACTTAGTCTTCTCTTTTCGTGTTGCTAAGGGGAGAGCTTTTCTTAAGTCAAGTGGGAATTTGTCTATCAATTTCCTAATGTCTTTTAATAACAATGTACAAAACCCATTTGTGATTTTGCCTTTCTTCAATCTTTGAAAAGCCAATACTTGTTAATAACTGACTCAATTCAGAACTTGTTCCATAATCTGTCATATGATACTGTATTTTTTCTTTTTCGGAAGCAATAATCAGAGTAGAATGATTGGACATGACTCGATAGATTTCCTGAAAGCTTTGTTTTAAATCTATCCAGAAAATATGGGTCTGAATGGCAAAGACAAGATCAAAATAATGATTTTGGTAGGGAAGGTTTTCGACATTGCCAACCATCAGCTGGACACTATCATTTTCTATTGACTTTAAAAGCATCCGTCTAGCAGTTTGATAAGACTCCTTGGAAATATCAATGCCATGAATGTCAAGATTTTTATCTAAAGCAAGTAGGTTTTTGATAGTGCTACCACCGCCATAACCGACTTCTAAAATACGACTATTGTTAGGGATAGTGGTTTGTTTTATTGCCCAAAGGCTGAGTTCCTTAAAATAGGACGACCAGATGTTGGTAATCACTCGGCCAACAAGACCACTCGGATTTATAGATTGCTTTATAAGATATTGAATGAGCATGTTCCCTCCCATTTTTGAAAATAAAGTTTGAAATATAGATGGTTTAAATTCAAACTTTATTATAGAGAAAGCAAGTAAGAATAGCAAGGAAAAATGAAATATATACTCATATATTTCAAACTTATGCTACAATTGGTAATAACAGAGGTATTCACATGAATCAATATCAAAAGACGACTGAGAAAAAGCAGCAAGCGATTATTCAAGCAGCTTTGCGTTTGTTTAAAGACAAAGGTTTTAAACAAACGAGTATAAAATCTATTGCAGAGGCAGCAGAAGTATCTCCTGTTTCTATCTACAATTATTTCGGGAGCAAAGATAATTTGGTGGCTCTCTGTGTTAATGACTTGTTTGAAGAAATAACCCAACAAGCTGAGGACATTTTAAATAGCAATCTAGATTTTAAAACAAAATTAGACCATGCTTTTGCCCTATGTCAGGAGAAAATGAGTCAGCAAATCTCGGACTATTTTCAAGATAAAATGGTGGAAGATTCTGTTTTCTCAACTCTCCTAACGAAAGCAATCACTGCAAAAAAAGGTGACATCTATCGTGCTTATATTCATCTCGGAAAAGCAGAGGGCCTTATTGCTGAAGACCTATCGACAGAGCTTATCTTAAATGTCATGGATGCTCTTAATGGTATGGGAAATCAATTAGCCCATAGTGACAATTTAGAGACAGAGGTTGAGCAGATTCATCAGATCTTTTTGTACGGTATTTTAGGAAAAAAGAAATCATGATTTTCCTAATTCTATTATTGTTCACAGCTAGCAACATCCCATCCCAATCAGTTGTATATTCTCATGCATGGGTCTAAAATTTACTATATAAAGATAAAGAGGAGCAAGTTATGGAATTAAAAGATTTCACAGAACAAGAACAAAAGCAAATCGAAAAAGGTTTGAGCACAGCTGAGATTTCTGATAAGGAAGCGGCTAAGAAGTTACTCGCTCTCGTACCACAAGAATGGATTAAACGCATTCCTTTCTTTGTCAGAGGGCATGCGACGACTAAGACAGTCGAGCGTGTAGCCAAGCAATATCCTGAACTTTATGCAGCGGCTAAGCGCCAAGGGGACCTTCCTGAAAAAGAGAGAGAAGAGCTCCGTAAAATCATGTCAGGCATCTTTGAAGAAAAAATGAATAAACACAAGATTAAATAAGATTTTTAAAGACAATGTATTTATTTCTACAATTACGAATCAACCTTCCATAAAAAAGAGATACTGTCAATTTTACCATCCCGTTACGGAGAAAAAATGAGCAAATTTATTTCAAAACAATCAGTCGCTATCTGGTATGCACTGTCTGCCCTCTTTGCTACATATATAGTAGGGCAAGTTATCCTATGGTGTTTCCCAGACAGGAGTAGTCTGGGTGCCTCACTACTGTTTATCCTAATGAACTGTGTTCCCCTGATTATGGCGGCTGTCTTTTCTCTTGTGTTGAGTGAAGTCAAATCCTTGGGTGAATTTTTCAAAAAGGTCTTTCTTCAAAAAGAAAGTCCCCTGTCCTGGATTCTAGCTCTCTTCATTCCAGTCATCTACTATGGAACCTCATTCTTTCTCAGGAATATTAGCTTTACTGGGAACACCCTCTTGGCCTTCTTACTATATTTTCCCTGGACCTTTTTATATGGGGGGCTGGAAGAAGTAGGTTGGCGTTGGTTTTTACAAGAACATCTTTACTTTAGTAAGCACTTTATAACTAAAATGATGGTTCTTTCGATTGTCTGGTTCCTCTGGCATATCCCTATCTATCAACTCCCTTGGATTACAGCAGGTTCCTCCAACTATCTCATTTTTTACCTGATGATTTTAGGAAATACTTTTCTATTTGGAGCTCTCAAAGAGTATTCGAAAGGAGCTGCTCCTTGTATCCTTGCCCATATGCTGATTGATAGTCTGGCTGACCTTATGCTGGTTCAGAGCTCTCTTACCCAGATTATCCTTCTGGTTATTTGCGAAATCCTACTAGCCTCTTGGCTGGTGGCGGTACGAAAATCATAGAATTAGAGTTGAACCTCCCACTGAATTTCAGTGGAAGCTTTTCATTCCTATCAGTTGATATAATGACACAGTTTCATTTTTAGGAGATGACTCGTTTGGCCAAGGATACATTTCATCATCAAAAGGTTGAAAAAGAATGCCAAGAGTTGAGTAAAATCATGACAGGCATCTTTGAAGAAAAAATGAATAAACACAAGATTAAGTAATGTTGTATCAAAAGAGGTATAAGTTTACAAACTTATACCTCTTTCATATCTTTACTTCTTACTTGATTTGGATAGGGTGATGGCAACCATTGTCGAACACAGGAAAAAGGCTGATAGTAAACCTTTTGTAGTCGTGGTCATAAAGGGTTTATCAAAGACATAATAGTTATAGACAGAAAATCCCAGTCCAATAAGAGTTACAATAATCGATATAACAAATAGCGTCACCCATAATCTTCTTTGAGTCATCGTCAACCTCCTGTTTGTATTCGTTTTCTTTCTACCTATAGTATAACATAAAAAACCTTAGCTAAATTCCAGAGAGTGGTTTGGCTAAGGTTTTCATATTATTTCGTCAAGACAACCGTATCATTTGGATCGTGGTCATCATCTTCAATAGTCAGCTGATTACCGTCGAGTTTGTAGAATTTGGTATCATCACCAATCGTTATACTTTGATTGTCAGGGTTAACTGTTACAGACTTGCTTTCCTTCTCGCCATCTGCTTCGTCCTCTTCCCAAGTTCCAGTATTTCCAGAGATGGTAAGAGTAATACGATTATTTTCATCAGTTCCTTTATAGGTGCCATCTAGCCCTTCAGTCTGTTTAGAAACTTCAGAACTTTGTGAAGATGAAACCTTACTTGAACTTTGTTGGGTGCTAGCAGAGCTTTCAGGTGTTTGAGCTTTCTGGTTTGAGCAGGCTGCTAAAAGACCAAGAACTGCCATAGAGGCAAGAGAAAGTGTGAGTTTTTTGGACAATGTCATAGGCTTTGTCTCCTTTCTTTGATACCTTAAGTATAGCAAACGCTTACAAGCAAACCAAGCAAAAGCCCTTTTCTGAAAATAGTTGGAAATCACTCTTCAAATTCTCAAAGGCATAATCTATTATCCCCATTTAAACTATGCTATACTGATAAAAAGCAATCAAGGAAGGTTCCTAATGACAACTACCAATCCACGTCGCCAGTGCGAGCGACTTTGGGCAGCCAATAAGTACCTGGTGCTCAGCCATTCAAACAAGATTTACTTAGAAATCCGTAACTATCTCAAGAATGATGAGGTTAGTTTGGATCAGGTTCAGGCCTACATTGATCAAGCCCTGGACCTTCCTGAAAATCCTGGTCAGGTCGTCAATGCTTTCCAACATATCTGGGGGTATTTTAAGAAAAAAGCAACCACTAGTGAGAAGGAAAAGTTTATGGCTCAGTTAGATAGCTATGCAGCAGGCCAAATTCCTCAGCATGGTTTAGTGGAATCTGTCAAAGAGCTCCTCAGCAAGTATCCTAATCGCTATCTGGAGGAGTCAACCTTAATTAATGGGGGTTCAAAATGAGACTGTGGCATCAAGAGTTGATTGCAAAACTACCCCGTCAGCAATTATTAGGGCAGCACCGAGAATGTTGTGCCCTTCGTGGTAAGGGATGGCAACGCAAACATGCGACGGTTAACTATGTTTTTGATTATTCACCGTATCGCTTGTTTAAATACCATGAGCTTATTATGCAAGAAATGGCGGAACGTGGCTATCGTGTCAGCCCAGAGTGGTTGGACAAGGAGTATCGAGGCAGGCAGATGCCAGCCTACGATAAGATTGAAGTGGAGAAGCTACCAGTCATCATTTACCCAGAGCATGATACTGCCTATTTACAGGAATGTCTGGACAATCTCAAGCAAAAAGGAATCATCATCTAAAGGAGGAAAACGATGCATTTGTTTAAGTGGCTTGCACCTAAAAAGAAAGCAGCAGAAGGCCTTGTCATGCGTATTTCGACAGCTGATCAGGTAGACTATGCGACGATTACAAACCCAAGTGACAGTGATATCTGGGATGCCTTGGCGCAACTTCCAGTATCCTACGATAGTCTCTATCTCACTTATAGCGAAAAAGGGTCAATGAGTTTTATCTTTGTTGAATCCGAGGATGACAAGTATCGCTTGGAACACGACACACCTGAGCTAGGATTAGAATTGACCAATGTCGCGCGTGTATCCCAACAAGTTGCCAGAGACATCCTTATTCGCTTTTCTAAAGAGCACACAGTGATTTTGGACGACCATTGGAAGCAAGAGAAAGTAAGGTAGTCCTATGGCCTACCTCACCCCAGAAACCAGACGAAAACGACGAAAAGCCTTTTGCTTAATCATTGAAATCATTTGTCTGGTTCATTTTGCAATCATTGTCCCGCGAGACCGGATTTTTACTCCTGAAAAATGGGCTCAAACACCAGCTCCTATGCGACACAAACTCATGTGGAGTTTTCACCGGCAGTATCAGCTTGAGGGCATGACGAGAAAAGAAGTTGAGAAACTCTTGGGCAAGGGGAGTGATCTTCAAGGAAGTGTTGAGTACAAGCTGAAGGACGATTGGATTGGTGGTTGGCGTGTTTACCATATTGACTATAAGCAAGACCGTGTGATTCGTGCCAAAGAAACCTGGCAAGACTGGTGAGAATGAGCTTTCTTGTCCCTTATTTAGATAAATATAGAAGAATGTTAACATGGATGAATTAAAAGATATCAAACTTAAAAATTATCAGTACCTAAATGAGGTTGCTATCAAGGGGGAAACGCTTTTAAAATGTCAAAGCTATTTTTTGACTAAAAGAGGAGGACAAACTCATGACCCTATTTATGTCTAAACTGATGAGCGGTATTATGGAACTGCTCATAGTCTCTGTCATTCCTTTTATCACTTGGTTAATTTGGAGCAGGAAAAAGGTTAGTTTCTTTGATTGGATTGGGTTGAAGAAAGTTGAGAGTCAGAAGAAGAGGCAATTACTACTGTCCATTTTGGGTTTTTCCCTACTTTTTCTTCTTTTTTCAATTATCGTCTTCGCTTGGTTCGACTCTAGCAAAACGGTCACAGCAGATTTTTCTGGAAAGGGAATTGGAGCTCTTCCTGCTATTCTAGCCTACGCTATCTTAGGGACTGCCTTGCCAGAAGAAATCTTCTTTAGAGGTTTTCTATTAAAAAGGATGCAAGGAAAACTAGGATTTCTAGGAGCAAATCTGGTTCAGTCTCTCTTATTTGGTCTCATCCATGGGTATATGTTTATTCAACTAACTGGTTACCTTAAGGCTTTTGCTATTTTTGCCTTTATTAGCCTCATAGCTTTCGTTTTGGGTGCTATCAATGAGAAGAAAGCAAATGGCTCCATTCTTCCAAGTGTCTTTATCCACGCCTTGGCCAATACGGTTGTAGGGTTGCTCTTTGCCTTCTCCCTCATTTAGATAAAATTATATAGAAGAAAGTTAACATGGATGAATTAAAAGATATCAAACTTAAAAACTATCAGTACCTAAATGAGGTTGCTATCAAGGGGGAAACGCTTTTCACGGGCTCCTCTCTCATGGAGCTTTTTCCCATTTGTGAAATCGCTAGGAGTAGAGGTATCGACGATATCATCTACAATCGGGGCATCAGTGGTTTGAATACGGATGAATTTCTCCAGCATATCCATCCTCTACTTTTGGATCTGCAACCGAGTAAGGTTTTCATCAATATCGGTACCAATGACATGACCGAGGAGCCTTATGGAGATCAGTAGTTCCAACATATGACGGCAAATATCAGCCAAATTCTGGAGCAAACACTTGCTATTTTGCCCCATACCAAGATTTAACTGATGGCTTTTTACCCAGCCAATCTACATCTGCCTTGGCAGACACCGGCATCTATCCAGTGGATGAAACTGCGGACTCCTGAAAATCTTGACCGTTGCAACCAGGCTCTTGAGGAAATTGCCAAAACCTATGGCTGCCACTTCATTAATTGTAATGCTGATTTGGTTGATGATAGAAAAGAGCAGAAGGCTGAGCACACCTATGACGGCGTCCACCTTTATGCCAAAGCTTACTTAAAAGTCTTTGAAGTTCTGGAGCCATATCTCCTGCATTAAGAAAATATGAGAGAATTTCCAGTTCTTACTCGCTTTTTTCCCTTGATTACAGTACAATAGACGTCAAAAGTGAAAAATTGAAATGAGGTATCCCTATGTGGAAATGGTTTAAACGACTCCTTGTCCTCGTCATTGTGCTCTTTTTTGCAGTGGCGGCTCTACTTATTCCGGACAAGATCGATAGTCAGGACCAATTAAAAAATGTATCAACACAAACATCCCTTGCTGATTTAGCCCAGGCTGGTATTGGTGGGGCGTCCCTTTCATCAGGCGGGGTTTCAACTGAGATTAATCTTGACAGTAATCAGTTTCGTCAAATCCTAAAAGCAAGCATGGCTGATTCTAATGACGAGACCTTGCAAAACAGTAGCGTAGAGTTGAATGATTCCTATCTAACAGCTAAGGTTCCCGTATCTCTTGGGCCTATCGGATCAACATTTAGCCTTGATTTTACGGTCAGCACTAACAAGGAAGTCATCCTACTAGATTTGGCAGGTGCCCACCTGGGTCGCCTTCCAGTTCCAAAATCACTGGTTCTGCCTTACCTCAAGAAGAGCATTGCCCAGTCCAGCAGTGGTGTTCGCATGGTTAACGACCAAATTCAGCTCAAGCTTCCAGAAATCGGCTATGAAATTGAGCAAGCCTCTGTGACTAATAGCAAGATGAAGGTGAAACTTAACATTCCGATTTCCTTGCCAACAAGTTGGTAATCTATAATGAATCTTTCAAAACAAGTCCATAGTCTGGACTTGTTTTTTGATACCTTCACTTCTAAACTAAGAAAGTTAAAAAATTCTTGAAATAATAGCTTTAAATCCCTCAATCCCCTAGAAAATGAGCTTTTCCTATGCTATCATAAGATTGTAAAATTGATAAGCGTCTGATACTCATTGAAAAAGAGTTATTTCACTGAGTTAAAGAGTTTTAGGATAGTAGTTAGGAGGAAAAAATGGACGCTTTAAAATATATCACACCCAAATTTTTCACCACCATCAGGAATTATTCTAAGGGCCAGTTCATCAAGGACCTGATTGCAGGAGTCATCGTGGCTATCATTGCCCTGCCATTGTCGATTGCCCTTGCCATTGCCTCTGGTGTCAATCCCGAACAAGGTCTTTACACAGCAGTTGTTGCAGGCTTTTTTATTTCCTTTTTAGGAGGTAGTCGGGTTCAGATTGGTGGACCGACTGCAGCATTCGTTGTTATCATCTATGGCATCATCGCCCAGTATGGTATGGCTGGTTTGACCCTTGCCACGCTCATGGCGGGACTCATGCTTATTATCATGGGGCTCCTGCGTTTTGGTGACCTGATCAAGTTCATTCCCAAAACCATCACACTTGGTTTTACCTTGGGGATAGCTGTTGGGATTGTGGCTGGACAGGTTAAAGATTTCCTGGGCCTTGAGATGAAGTCCGTGCCAGCTGAGTTCTTAGAAAAACTTCTAGCTTATGGGAAGCATCTTTCAAGTATTAGCTGGGCTACACTTGCAATTGGTATCTTGGCCCTAGTCATTCAAATCTTTTGGCCACGCCTTTCTCAGAAAATTCCGGGGTCTTTGGTTGCAATTATTGTGACCACAGCCATCGTAGCTTTTGGTCATCTCCCAGTCAAAACCATCGGTGATCTTTACACCATCAAAGCAGGACTTCCAAGTTTCACAGTTCCTGACCTATCATTTTCTTTGATTCGTCAAATGATGTCGCCAGCCTTCACCATTGCCATACTAGCAGCCATTGAATCCCTACTTTCTTGCGTTGTTTCAGACGGGATGATTGGTGGTAATCATCGCTCTAATGCTGAATTGATTGGCCAAGGTGTTGGGAATATCATGTCAGCCCTCTTTGGCGGGATTCCTGCAACTGGTGCCATCGCCCGTACCGCAGCCAATGTCAAAAATGGAGGACGGACACCAGTAGCGGGGATGGTTCATGCTCTTACCTTGCTTCTGATTTTACTCTTTCTCATGCCTTATGCCTCATTGATTCCTATGACCTGTTTGGCCTCAATCCTAATGATTGTCGGTTATAACATGAGCGGTTGGCGTACTGTCGTTCGTATGATTCAACGTGCTCCTAAGAGTGACGTAGCAGTCCTTATCGTAACCTTTATCTTAACCGTTTTCTTTGACCTAGTGGTTGCCATCGAATTCGGTATGGTCCTAGCAGCCTTCCTCTTCCTCAAACGCATGTCAGACGTGGCTCAAATTCGTCAGTGGGTGGACAAGGGGAATCTAGAAGATCCTATATTGTCTGAGGACAGCGACTTGAAACAAGTCCCAAAAAACACTGTCGTCTATGAAGTCTTTGGTGCCCTCTTCTTTGGTGCAGCCAATAACTTCTTGAATGTAATCAATGATGAAACTAAGAATGTTCTCATCTTACGCATGCGAAACGTTCCAGCCATGGATATCTCAGGTCTAGATGCCCTTGAAGAAACCCTGGCCATTTGTCAAAAACGTGGCATGACCTTGCTTCTCTCTCACGTCAATGCTCAACCCTACCGAGTGCTTGAAAAATCAGGCTTCATCCAGACTATCGGAGCAGACCATATCTGTGAGTCAACCGACCAAGCTCTTGAAAAAGCAGCAACACTAGCACAAGAAGCCTAGACACATCTATTTAGAACAAGAAGAAAAAGCCAGTTCAACTGAACTTGGCTTTTTAAAATACGCGATAAACATAGGGATTGTCAGGCTGTCCGACCTCTTTAACCTCAGTCAAATTGAGGATAGGAAGGCTCTGTTTAAGATTTTGATAATAATCCACAGTGATGGTACCAGTGACTTTTACCCAGGTATTATCCTTGAAGGTTTGGTCACTTCCTCTCGTCGCCAGTCCGTAAACACCTGAATCGGCGATACAGTGGATAATACCGAAACGGAAGATGAACTGATAACCCTTGGTCTGTGGGTCATTGTAAACAAAGCCGGTATAGGTGACCTTCTTGCCCACAAAATCGTTAGGATAGAGGTAGATGAGCTCCATAACTTCCATGTAATTTTCCGTGGTAATCTGGATGGTCTCACGTCCCTTGTACTTGGCTAGCTCCTTGGTCATCTCCTTCTCATAAGCAGAGGAGGTGAAGTAGGAGCTGGTGTCTGGCTTCAAGTACTGGATAGTCGTTCCCTCTTGGTCGGCCTGGTTAGGATCGCTCCCTGCCGCCAGTGGAAAATGATACCCCTTAGCTGATACGGTATTGGCATCCAAGGTTACTGTTGGCACCAAGAGCCCCGTAAGGACTGGAAAGGCCAAGAGAACGATGCTGGCTACCTTGGCTACTCGACCTGACAAATGCGAGTGAACCTTCATCTGCTTCATCCAAACAATGAGTTGAACCACAGCGAGGATAAAGGAAAGCACCATGGAAATGTAGGCCAAGTAGGAGTAGTGGATATTAATATACTGGTTGAGCTTGCCAGAAACTTGCAAGTACATGACCAGCTCAAAATACCCAGATAAGATGAGAAAACGTAACATTAAATCACCCCCAATACCAGACAGTAAATGATTGTCACCAGACTTGCGGTTCCTACGAAGAGACCAACAAAGCGCGTCTTAAACTGGTGTTTCATCATGATTAGGTTCTTGATATCAACCATAGGACCGATGATTAGAAAGGCCACTGTTGGTGCCACTCCAAAACTAGAGAGCAAGGAAGCCCCGATAAAGGCATCCGCCTCTGAACAAAGCGAGAGGATAAAGGCCAAAAGCATCATGATGAGGATGGCTGTCACCGAATTGTGCCCGATTGTCGTAAGAATACGGGTAGGTAGGTAGGTCTGCATCCCTGCGGCCACCAGGCTCCCGAAAATCAGGTAACGCCCAGTGTCGAAAAATTCATCTACCGCATGAACCAAGGCTTGAAAAACTTTCTTACCAGCTGACAAACCACTATAGTCGTGCACATGACTGACCTTACGATTATCCTTGAGAATCTGGTCATCCACCACAAAGCCCAGCAAGATTCCCAAAATTATGGCAATCAAGAAAGCCCCGAGGAAACGTAAAATTACGTAGTACCAAGAGTTCCCAAAGGCCGTATAGGTCGCAAAGAGAACGACTGGATTAATGATAGGAGCTGTTGCCATGAAAGGAATAGCCGTGTAGCTAGGCACTTTTTTCTCTAAAAAGCGCGTGATAATGGGAACAATCCCACACTCACAAGAAGGGAAAATAAAACCAATTAGAGTTCCAAAGAGAATAGCCAGGACCTTGTTTTTCGGCAGGAAGTTTTGGACCTTTTCAGGAGTCACGAAGATTTCGATAAAGCCAGACAAGATGCTTCCTAGTAAAACGAAGGGCAGGGCTTCGATAATAATAGATAGAAAAACTGCCAGAAGCTGCAAAACGCTATCTGGTAGTTGATGAAAAATAGCCATAACTATTATTTCTTCTTATCTTCTTGAAGACGTTTGTCCTTCTTAGGATCAGTTCCCGCCTTCTCAAAATCAGGGATAGCCGCAAAAGATGCCATCATGCTTTCAAGTTCATTTGTTTTTTTCTGAATAACCGCCATAAAAAGCCTCCGAGTTTAAATAAGATACCAAGGGCGTCATTTCTAAGAGAAAATTAGGGCATCAGACGAAGAAGCTCTGCTTCTAGGAAGATGCATCTATTTTCCGAAAGAAATGGCCCGAGTTCAGTTGCAAAAAGATACTAAGGGCGTCATTTCTGTTAGAAATAGCCCCTAACAATAGGTTTACCTTTCTATTATACTACCTCTTGCTTAAAAATTCTCGCTTCAGCTACAAGGTTTTCTACCCAAGCAAATCTCCTATCGTGGTATAATAGAACCTATGGAAAATCGTAATCTAGAGACATTGGCTCAGGAATTGGGCCTAAAAAAACAACAAGTTGAAACAGTTTTGGAATTGACCGCAGAAGGCAATACCATTCCTTTCATTGCCCGTTACCGTAAGGAAAAAACAGGCAATCTTGATGAAACGCAAATCAAGGCTATCATTGATATGGATAAGTCCTTGACGGCTCTTCAAGACCGCAAGGAAACAGTTCTGGCCAAGATTGAGGCACAGGGCAAATTGACTGATCAACTCAAGGCAGCCATTGAAGCGGCTGAAAAGTTGGCGGATGTGGAAGAACTCTACCTCCCCTATAAGGAAAAACGTCGCACCAAAGCGACTATTGCCCGTGAAGCAGGTCTTTTCCCATTGGCTCGTCTTATCTTGCAAAATAGCCCCAACCTCAAGGCTGAAGCTGAAAAGCTGACATCTGAAGCCTTTCCAACAGCTGACAAGGCTCTTGCGGGTGCTGTGGACATTTTGATTGAGGCCTTTTCTGAGGACAATAGCTTGCGCTCTTGGACCTACAACGAAATCTGGAACAACAGTGACATCACTTCAACCCTCAAGGATCAATCGCTGGATGAAAAAGAAACTTTCAAGATTTACTATGATTTTGAGGATAAGGTGTCTAAACTTCAAGGTTACCGTACGTTAGCCCTTAACCGTGGTGAGAAACTAGGCGTTATTAAGGTAAGTTTTAAGCACAATCTTGAGAAAATGCACCGTTTCTACAGTGCTCGTTTCAAACAAAAAAATGACTATATCGAGGAAGTTATCAATCAATCTCTCAAGAAGAAAATCATTCCAGCTATGGAGCGTCGTATCCGAAGCGAATTGACTGAAGCAGCAGAAGATGGTGCTATTCAACTTTTCTCTCAAAATCTTCGAAACCTCCTTCTAGTATCGCCACTTAAAGGCAAGATGGTACTTGGTTTTGACCCAGCCTTTCGTACAGGGGCTAAGTTGGCCGTGGTTGACCAAACTGGTAAGCTCATTACAACGCAAGTGATCTATCCAGTAGCTCCAGCAAGTCAGGCTAAAATCGCACAGGCTAAAAAAGACTTGGCTGACCTCATCAAAAAGTATGCCATTGAGATTATTGCGATCGGTAATGGAACAGCAAGCCGTGAAAGTGAAGCTTTTGTGGCAGAAGTCCTCAAGGATTTCCCAGAAACTTCTTATGTCATTGTCAATGAAAGTGGTGCCTCTGTCTACTCTGCATCAGAGTTGGCCCGCCATGAGTTTCCAGATTTGACGGTCGAAAAACGCTCTGCCATTTCTATTGCCCGTCGTCTCCAAGACCCATTGGCCGAGTTGGTTAAGATTGACCCTAAATCAATCGGAGTAGGCCAATACCAGCATGATGTTAGTCAGAAGAAACTGTCTGAAAATCTTGATTTCGTCGTTGATACCGTGGTTAACCAAGTCGGTGTCAATGTCAATACGGCAAGTAGTACCCTCTTGTCACACGTGTCAGGACTCAACAAGACCATCTCTGAAAATATCGTTGCCTACCGTGAGGAAAATGGTGAGATTGCATCACGTGCTGAAATCAAAAAGGTCCCACGTCTCGGTGCCAAGGCTTTCGAACAAGCAGCTGGTTTCCTCCGTATCCCAAATGCCAAGAATATCTTGGATAATACAGGGGTCCACCCAGAGTCTTACCCAGCGGTAAAAGACCTCTTCAAGCAGTTGGATATCACAGATTTGGACGACTCTGCCAAAGAGAAATTGAAGGCTCTTAATCTTAAAGAAACAGCAGAAGAGCTAGTGCTTGGACAGGAAACCCTTAAAGATATCATCGCTGACCTTTTGAAACCAGGTCGTGACCTCCGTGATGATTTTGAAGCACCAGTACTTCGTCAGGATGTTCTTGAACTCAAAGACTTGTCAGTCGGACAAAAACTTGAAGGGACAGTCCGAAATGTTGTGGACTTTGGTGCCTTTGTGGATATCGGTGTCCATGAGGATGGACTTATCCATATCTCTGAGATGAGTAAGAGCTTCGTTAACCACCCAAGTCAGGTCGTTTCTGTTGGGGATTTGGTTACCGTGTGGGTATCAAAAGTTGATTTGGAGCATGAAAAACTCAACCTCTCCTTGGTGAATCCACGTGAATCTAACTGATTATGTTAAGACTGTTTCTATAGAAGATTTTGGCTGGGAATTTAAGCATCAAGCCTTGTGGAACAAGCGTCTCCGGACCACTGGAGGGCGGTTCTTTCCCAAGGATGGACACTTAGATTTCAATCCAAAACTCTATGAGGAACATGGTCTTGAGACCTTTCGAAAAATCGTCCGCCACGAGCTTTGTCATTATCACCTTTATTTTCAAGGTAAGGGCTACAAGCATGTTGATAGAGATTTTAAGGACTTACTAGCCAAGGTTGAAGGCCTTAGATACGCTCCAAAGATGCAAGGTCAAAAGGAGAAGTACTACCTCTATCAGTGCCAATCTTGTGGTCATATCTACCGTCGCAAACGCCGTGTCAATACACAGAAGTTTGGATGCGGTCTGTGTCGAGGCAAGCTCATTTTTCTAAATCAGTCCTAGGGCTGATTTTTTTAATTTAAAAAAATCATATAATTAAATCAAAGAAATGATGGGAGAAGAAGACCATGTCAAATCGTTTTTATAAAACACGAAAAAATAGACTCGTCGCCGGTGTTGTTGCAGGTTTGGCAGATAAGTTTGGTTGGGACCTAGCTTTGGCTCGTATCTTGGCTGTTATTCTAATGGTTTCAACGCAGTTTGGAATCTTTCTATACTTGGTTTTAGCCTTTCTCCTTCCTTACAAAGAAGATATTTATCCCGAAATCAAACTCAAGGATGGACGTAAACGTAAAAACGCTGAACCTGTCGAAGACGAGTGGAATTGGTGAGTAAATTATAATAGAAAAGATCTATGATTGGCCTTAGTGCTAGTCATAGGTCTTTTTTGCTTTGAGAACCGCATTGAAAACCTTTTTATGATACAATGAAACTAGTAAATAATCGGAGGAAATAACATGATAGTAACTGTTAAAATGCTGGTTGATAGGCTTAAACTCAAGGTTGTCTATGGAAATAAGGAGCTTTTGGCAAAAGCGATAACAACAGCTGATATCTCTCGTCCTGGTTTAGAAATGACGGGGTATTTTGACTATTATTCACCTGAACGACTTCAGTTGGTTGGGATGAAGGAGTGGTCCTACCTTAAAACCATGACTGATTACAACCGTTATTCTGTTTTTGCGAATATGTTTAAAGCGGAAACTCCAGCTGTTATCGTGGCGCGTGGTCTTGAGATTCCGGAAGAGATGCTTCGAGCTGCTAAGGAAAATGGTGTAGCAGTTCTTCAAGGACGAAACGGCACATCGTCGCTTTCAGGTGACATGTCTTGGTATCTTAACTCGCAATTAGCTGAACGAACTAGTGTCCATGGTGTTTTGGTAGATATCTACGGGATGGGAGTTCTTATTCAAGGAGACTCTGGCATCGGTAAGAGTGAGACAGGGCTTGAGTTGGTGAAACGTGGTCACCGTCTTGTCGCTGACGACCGTGTGGATGTTTATGCTAAGGATGAGGAGACTCTCTGGGGTGAGCCCGCGGAAATCCTCCGCCATCTTCTTGAAATTCGTGGGGTTGGGATCATTGACGTTATGAGCCTTTACGGAGCTAGTGCTGTCCGTAATTCCTCTCAAGTTCAGTTGGCTATTTATCTTGATAATTTTGAAAATGGCAAGATCTTTGACCGTCTTGGAAATGGCAATGAAGAAATTGAATTGCAGGGCGTTAAGATTCCACGTATCCGCATTCCTGTTAAGACAGGACGTAACGTTTCAGTCGTTATCGAAGCTGCAGCAATGAACTATCGTGCTAAGCAAATGGGATTTGATGCAACCAAAACCTTTGAGGACCGTTTGACCAACCTCATTAGTAAGAATGGTGAAGACTGATGTTAGCTACCATTGATCCAATTGCCCTAAGACTTGGTCCAATCAGTATTCATTGGTATGCCATCTGTATTGTATCTGGTCTTTTACTAGCCGTTTATCTGGCTCAGCGTTGGGCTCCCGAAAAGGGAATTGACCCTGAAAACATCCTAGATTTTATTCTTCTTGCCTTTCCTATAGCCATTGTTGGTGCAAGGCTCTACTATGTGATCTTCCAGTGGTCTTACTACAGTCAGAATCTTTCAGAAATTGTTGCGATTTGGAATGGCGGAATTGCCATTTATGGTGGCTTGATTGCAGGTGCAGCTGTCCTCTATTGGTTTTCGAAACGTCATGCCATTGCTGTCTTGGATTTTCTTGATATTGCATCACCTGGCGTTATGATTGCTCAGAGTATCGGTCGCTGGGGAAATTTTGTTAACCAAGAGGCTTACGGAAGAGCAGTTAGTCATCTGAATTATGTCCCAGAATTTATTCGCCAGCAGATGTTCATTGATGGGAGTTATCGTGTACCGACCTTTCTTTATGAAAGTCTTTGGAACTTAGTCGGATTTATCACTATCCTAGGACTAAGACGCTTTTATAAGAAACTACGTCAAGGAGATGTGACCTCATTTTACCTTATCTGGTATGGTCTTGGACGTTTTGTCATTGAAGGTATGCGTACCGATAGTCTCATGTTTGCTGGCTTGCGTGTTTCTCAATGGGTCAGCATCGCCATTATCATCTTGGGTGCTATCTTACTATATTTGCGAAAGCAACGTCCAGAGGCAGATTATAAAATGAAAAACTAGTCATACCGCTCAGACTTTGTTATAATATAATGAAAATTATCATAACAAAGGTTACTGGAAACTGAAGAATCTATTTCAGTTTTCTTGTAGTAACCTTTTAAAAAGGTCAAAGGAGTCCTAAACTATGGCAGAAATTGCATTTCTTATTATCGCAATCGCACTTGCTGCGTTCCTCGTTGCATTGATCCCTACCCTACTTCGTACACGTCATGTGGTCAAAGAAGTTGAAGAAACAGTTGCTGTGCTTCGTACAGACATTAATGTAACCCTTCATCAAACAAATGAAATCTTGGCTAAGGCAAACGTCTTGGTTGAAGATGTTAATGAAAAAGTTCAAACAATCGATCCTCTTTTCGTAGCAGTAGCTGAGCTTTCAGAAAGTGTTTCTGACTTGAATACTGAAGCTCGTTACCTCGGTGCTAAAGCAAGTGCAGCAGGAGCAAGTGTCGGTAAGGCGGGTTCAGCCTTTGCTATCGGTAAAGTTGCTTCAAAACTATTTAGTAAAAAAGACAAGAAAAAATAAGGAGGTCTTTTCATGAGTAAATTTTTAAACACCCTAATCATTGGTGCAGCTTCTGGAGCTGCAGCAGCTTACTTCTTTACAACTGAAAAAGGTAAAGCTGTTAAATCACGTATCGATGAAGAAATCGCTTCATTCAAAGAAGATCCTAAAGCTTATCAAAATCAAGTGGTGGAAAAAGCTAGCGACTACAAAGATTTGGCAGTCGATACTTTCCAAGACTACAAAACAAAATTTGAAAATGGTGAAATCACTGCAGATGATTTGACAAAAACCGTTCAAGAAAAAACAGCTCAAGTTGCTGACTTTGCAAAAGAAAGCTTTGAACTTATCAAGGAGAAAACAGCTCAAGTAACTCCTGAACAAGCGGATGTTGAAGCAGAAACAAAAGCTATTGTTGATGATATCGTCATTGATATTAAAGATATCTCTGAAGAAGCAGCAGAAGAAAAATAAAAAAGGGCTCCTTGTCAACTGTAGTGGGTGACGAAAAGCTAACATCTAGAGAGGACCTGATAGGTCTTCTCTTTTTTTATGT
>NZ_JACLQK010000026.1:0-29862 GCF_016648645.1 Streptococcus sp. 22.1
TTTAGGGGGACTTTTTTTGATACATCGCTAAAAGCTTTTCGGAACCACTAGCACAGCTAGTGGTTTTCGTAAGACAAAAAAAGAACCCAACACATGGTGTTGAGCTCTTTTGGAGATTATGAAAAAGAAAAGTTCGTTGTTCTACAAAAAGTGTAAGCCAACGAGACTTACTGAACTGCGTTCAGTAAAAGTTATTTAGGAGACTTAAAGTATAACCCGCCTTCCTTAAAGAAACCTTAAATCGCAGAAAAAAATCCCCTAAGGGATTTTCACAGCAGTCCAAAGACCACTGAAAAGATACGATTGTACAGGCTTCCCAACCTCTTCTTCCTAATCCTCAAAGGTGACCGCTTGTCCAATAGAATCTTTATATAACTATATTACCTTGTTTTGGAAGGGTTTTCAAGTGTTTTCTTAAAATATCCTAATAAAACCTCAAAAAGAAGAAAAAAGCCCAGATTTCTAGACTTTCTTCGGGGAGATTTGTTATGAAAAAATTATGTTACCTCTAGCTCACAAAAGCTAGATGCCTTACCAGGATGGTTATAATATATCTTAATAAACTTAAAAGTAACTTAAGAGATTATTATCTTTTGTCACTTTTTAAAATGATAAGCAAAATAAATAATAGTAAGAACTCACTAGGAATATCCATATCTAAAAACCAAGAGGGAGCTTTAATACTTCCTAGATCATTCATGATGCGGATGATATTATAAGCAATGCTTACTATTAAGAGGCTAAGTTCCGGTAAATAGTTAAGTCGTCCTTTTAAGATTACTAACTTCTCCTTTCTGATAGTTTTCTTGCCATGACCCTATTATAAGGCTGAAAAGGAAACAAAACTAGTGACATAAATGTCACCATCAAAAAAAGCAGGGCAAACCTGCTTTATGTTATTTTGTTTAGATTAGTCACCCAAACCGATGCGTTCGAAGATTTCATCAACACGTTTAGTGTAGTAAACTGGGTTGAAGATTTCGTCGATTTCTTCTTGAGTGAGGCGTGATGTTACTTCTGGATCTGATTCAAGAAGTGGTTTAAAGTCTACTTGGTTATCCCATGATTGGGCAGTCTTTGGTTGAACAAGGTCGTAAGCTTGCTCACGCGTCATGCCTTTTTCAATCAAAGTAAGCATCGCACGTTGGCTGAAGATCAAACCAAACGTAGAGTTCATGTTGCGTTTCATGTTTTCTGGGAAGACTGTCAAGTTCTTAACGATGTTTCCAAAACGGTTGAGCATGTAGTCAATCAAGATAGTCGTGTCTGGTGTGATGATGCGCTCAGCTGATGAGTGAGAGATATCACGTTCGTGCCAAAGGGCTACGTTTTCATAAGCTGTCACCATGTGACCACGGATGACACGTGCAAGACCTGTCATATTTTCAGAACCGATAGGGTTACGTTTGTGAGGCATTGCTGAAGACCCTTTTTGTCCTTTGGCAAAGAACTCTTCCACTTCACGTTGTTCTGATTTTTGAAGACCACGGATCTCAGTCGCCATACGCTCGATAGAAGTTGCAATGCTAGCAAGAACTGCAAAGTACTCAGCGTGAAGGTCACGAGGAAGTACCTGTGTAGAAATTTCTTGAGCACGGATACCAAGTTTGTCGCAGACGTATTTTTCAACGAATGGTGGGATGTTGGCAAAGTTACCAACTGCACCAGAAATTTTACCAGCTTCCACACCAGCTGCCGCATGCTCGAAACGATCGATGTTACGTTTCATTTCGCTGTACCAAGTTGCCAATTTAAGACCAAAAGTGGTAGGCTCAGCGTGCACACCGTGGGTACGACCCATCATGATAGTAAACTTGTGTTCTTTCGCTTTGTCAGCGATGATGTTAAGGAAGTTTTCAAGGTCCTTGCGGATGATGTCGTTGGCTTGTTTGTAGAGATAACCGTAGGCAGTGTCTACCACGTCAGTAGAAGTCAACCCATAGTGAACCCACTTACGTTCTTCACCAAGCGTTTCAGAAACCGCACGTGTGAAGGCAACCACATCGTGACGAGTTTGCTGCTCGATTTCCAAAATACGGTCGATGTCAAAGTCCGCTTTTTCACGAATCAAAGCCACATCTTCCTTAGGGATTTCCCCCAACTCAGCCCATGCTTCGTCAGCCAAGATTTCCACCTCAAGCCAAGCACGGTATTTATTTTCTTCAGTCCAAATGTTCGCCATTTCTGGGCGAGAGTAACGTTCGATCATAATTAAGATATTAAGGGCGTTAAGCGGACACAGTCAAAATAGGAGTTTAGACGAAGAAGCGTCAGCTTCTAGGAAAAACTATCTTTTTGACCAAGTCCGTAGCCCGTATTCAGTTTTAGTGAATACGAGTGCCCTTGTTCCTTTCTTTTTTTATTTATTCTATCAAAGATTGGACGTTTGAGCTCAAATTAATGGAATCCTATGTCCGCTTCTTTTTTAGTTTTATATGCAATATTCTTTTGATGTTTTACATCAGTTAGCAACCAACTGTCGCTTTATTCAAATTCCTCTTTCCCAATCCACACTGATGGATAGTGATCTAGTTTATTCAAATCAGTATCCATCGGCAAATCATAGATAGCTAAATAGTTTTCAGGATATTGAGCAACCAACTCTTCATACTTAGCTCTCACTTTTTCGTGATTGCTACTAGCATACAAGACTTCGACGACTGCTCCAGTCTTATCTTTTTCAACAAATGCGTTGACGATGAGTTAAATCATAAAATCTCCTAAATCGAAATTCCCTTCATATTTGCTTCCAGAATGGGCATCTCAATACCTAACTCCTGACCAGTCTGATAGACACTTTGACAACAATAGAAGATGTCCTGTTTATCATTGTGTAAGGTCATGATTTTTCGTGTCAGCTCATTTTTCGCAAACATGATTTTCATGGCTTTTCCTGCAATCCAAGCGGGAATTTTGTAGGGCAAGAGTTCGGCTTTGTAAAGCTTCAAATTCACGCCACGCGCTTCTACGACCTTCAAAGCCTCTCGAATGGCCTTGATAGCCAATGACAATTCCGAAGAACTATTCATCAAGTTCAGAGCCAATTCTTCTGGATTTTCCAGATTTCCTGAACGAGCAGCTGTCGAAGTAACACCCGCATTAATCGCCATGTGAATCCAAATCCACTCGACCATATCATGAGGAACTTCCCACTTCAAATCTGCAGAAGTCAGCAAAGTCGTCAAATCAGAATAGTTAGAAATGTGTGCTTTTTGCTCAGCTTCTAGCATTAAATGGTCAAACAAGACACCATCCAAATGGTCTTCCTGCATGTGACCACCCGCTGTCGGAAAGGATAGAATATAGTCGTAATCTCCTGCCCACTCTTGGACATCTTTTCGTGTATTCCAGAAATTGCAGAAGAAAACGAGGGTGCCTTTGATATTATTTTTTCGCAAGGTTTCCACGGCTTCTTTGACATAACCATGACGCACACTGAGAAAAATAAAATCATATTCCGAATCAGCTTCTGCCATATGAACCTCATAGGTATCATGCTTGTTCTCACCTTTGGAATGATAGCGACCATCTAGCAAATCAACCGATAGGGATTTGGGAGCATTGTTCCGCTTACTGTCTCTAAGGACATGTTCTACTTGATGACCTGCTTTTTGAAAAGCATAGGCATAAGTCGTTCCAATGACTCCGAGTCCTAGGATTGCTATTTTCACCTAAAAATCAATTCCTTTCCCAAACTCAACCACATTGTCTGGCTCATCACTAAACAAAGTCACATGACCCATTTTGCGGTTGTGCTTCGCTTCTAGTTTACCATACATGTGGAGGTGGGCGCTTGGATTTTCTGTGACACAACGCTCAGCTGCTTCGACGTGTTGGCCGAGGACATTGAGCATGACAGCTGGCGCATGGAGATGGATTGCTGGAAGTGGCGCTCCGAGAACGCCCAAGATATGCGTGTCAAACTGTGAAAAGTCGCAAGCTTCGATTGAGTAGTGCCCTGAATTGTGTGGACGTGGCGCGATTTCGTTGACGATGATGTCATCAGCTGTCGCAAACATTTCCACACAGAGAGTACCAGAGAGATTAAGCTGCTCAGCAATCTTCACAGCCATAGCTTTAGCTTTCTCAGCTAGACTATCAGAAATACGAGCAGGCACGATGGTTTTAGAGAGGATGTTGTTGCGGTGGATATTTTCCTGAACTGGGAAAACTGTCACATCCTTGCCGTTACCAGACACGATGACTGAAATTTCAAGGTCGAAGTTGACGAACTCTTCCAAGACACACTCTGCTGAGTTAGCAAGGGCATTTGCCTCTTCCAAATCGTCAGCTGACGTGATGACTTTTTGACCGTGGCCATCGTAACCACCTGTCGCAGTCTTGAGGACGTATTTTTTAGAAAGGTCAATATCTTCCAAATCAAGGCTAGATGTCACGACCTTGTAAGGAGCAACGGTTACTTTAGCCTTGTTTGAGAGAAAGTCCTTCTCAAAAATACGGTTTTGTGAAATGCGAAGCAGGTCTGTTCCTTGTGGAAGTTGACCATCTTTGATAACAGCGTCAAGGCCGTCAGCGTCGACATTTTCAAATTCATAAGTGAGAACATCACAGCGGTCTGCCAACTGACGAAGGGCATCTACGTCATCGTAGGGTGCCACGATAACCTCAGACACACGAGAAGATGGACAATCTGCTGCAGGATCAAGGGTGATAACCTTGTGACCCATATAGATAGCTGAAATAGCCATCATCTGACCGAGCTGGCCACCACCGATGATACCAATGGTTTTAGTTGAGCTCATTTGTAGACTCCTCTGCGATTTTTCCTTGTTCTTCAGCAAAATTAGCAAGCGCATCCGCAATGGCCTTGTCTTCTACTGAGAGGAGACGAAGGGCAAAGAGGGCCGCATTAGTCGCACCAGCTTCACCGATAGCCATGGTTGCGACAGGTACACCACCTGGCATCTGAACGATAGAATAGAGCGAATCCACACCGCTAAGGGCACGAGACTTGACAGGTACCCCGATGACTGGAAGAGTTGTTTTAGCAGCAACCATCCCTGGCAAGTGAGCAGCACCACCTGCACCCGCGATGATGACCTTGATGCCACGGCTACGTGCTTCTTCGGCATGTTTGAACATGAGGTCCGGTGTACGGTGTGCGGAAACAACTTTCTTTTCGTAAGCGACACCGAAGTTGTCGAGGACTTCAGCGGCTTTTTGCATGGTTGCCCAGTCGGATTTTGAGCCCATGATAATGGAAATTACTGGTTTCATAGTTAATATCCTTTTCTTTTTTGATAATGGCCTTAGGTGGTGGGGACGGAAGCAAACCTTCGGTTTCATTCCTAAACTTTGAGCCTAGAGTCTCAAAGTTTCCCCCGACCAGAACAGTAACTGTTCTGGTCTTTTCACCACGGCGACCATTATCGGATTGGCGACTTCGTCGCCTAAAATAGCATTGATATTCGAAAACTCAAAGAAAATCATAGAGTGACAAGGCAAAGCGACGAAGATAGAACTAAAGTTCATCAAGGAGCTTTAACACAGTCAATCGAAGATTTTCAAAGAGTTTTATTTGTTAGCCTTGCTACCGATGTCATTTCGATAGAACAGGCCTTCTGTGTTTTGTTTGTTGAGTTCGTTGTAGATGATATTTTGGCCGTCTTTGACGGTGTCTGCTGTTGTGACCAGCATGTAGACGCGTCCGCCGTTTGAGAGGAGATCTTGCCCATTTTCAGCGAATTTAGCACCAGCATAGTAAGTGAAGATGTCACCGTCTGTCTTGACTGGAAGTTTAACACCCTTCTCATAAGCCAGTGGGTAACCGTTTGATGCTACAACCACGCCCAGTGTCACACCCTTGTCCGTCCAAGTGATGGCTGGCTCTTTGCCATCCAAAATGTCAGTGATGTTTTGTGCAAAGTCAGATGTCAAACGAGGCAAGATGATTTGCGTTTCAGGGTCTCCAAAGCGTGAGTTGAACTCGATGACTTTCGGTCCATCAGCTGTCAAGATAAGACCAACGTAAAGGACACCAAGGTAGGGACGCCCTTCTTTGATCATGCCTTCAAGAACTGGTTTGACAATGGTGTCAACTGCTGTGTCAACCACGCTCTGTGGCAAGTGAGGAACTGGCGCATAGGCACCCATCCCACCAGTGTTAGGACCCTTGTCCCCATCGTAGGCACGTTTGTGGTCCTGAGCTGTTGGCATGATGTAGAACTTGTCCCCATTGACAAAGGCAAAGAGAGAAAACTCTTCCCCGTCAAGGAATTCCTCGATGACCACACGCGCACCTGAATCACCGAATTTATTATCCAAAAGCATCTCGTGAGCAGCTTCGACGGCTTGCTCAACCGTTTCAGCAACGACGACACCTTTCCCAAGAGCCAAGCCGTCTGCCTTGACGACGATTGGAGCGCCTTTTTCCTCGATATAAGCCTTAGCTTCCTCGAAATCTGAAAATGTGCCATAGGCTGCTGTCGGAACGTCATATTTGACCATGATTTCCTTAGCAAAATCCTTAGACCACTCAAGCTCAGCCGCAGCCTTGGTCGGACCAAAAGCCTTGAGACCAGCCGCATTGAAATCATCCACGATACCAGCTGCAAGGGCATCATCTGGACCGATAAAGGTCCAAGCAATATCGTTCGCTTTTGCGAAGTCAATCAGCTTAGAATGTTCGGAAATTCCGATATTGATCAAATCAAGACCGTCCAATGTCATCCCGTCATTACCAGGAGCCACAAAAACTTGCTCAACGTCCTTAGACTCCAATAATTTCTTGGCAATCGCATGTTCACGACCACCAGAACCAACAACCAAAAGTTTCATTTGAAAGATACCTCAATATCAAATAAGACTAGGGGCAAATGCCCGTTAACGACAATCATTCGGAAAAATTAGCAATTTTCACGAATTATACATAACCATTATAACATATTTGTTCGGAGATATGGGGGTGTATCCAAATTTGGACACAAAAAAGGCAGCCACTTGGACCGCCTCTTGGGAGATTATGAAAATGAAAAAAGTTATTTAGGATTGATGATAGTATATCCTGAGCAGCTTAAGGGAGGCTTAAACGCAAAAATATCTTCATTTTCCTGAAAAACTGCGAATAGGTAGGTGGAGGTTAAAATGAAGAAAAAATTACTAAATTGTCTCTTACCGCTAGCTTGTCTAGCGACTGTTTCGGTTTCGTGTGGCAGCTCTGCACAGGCGGCTGTCCTCGGGGATGACTACCCTTCCTCTTGGAAATATGGTGGCCTTGGCGTGGATCCTTGGACCATGTACTGGCGTCAATGTACGTCCTTCGCAGCCTATCGTCTCAGTAACACCAACGGTTTCACTCTGCCTGTAGGTTATGGAAATGCCATCACTTGGGGCAGTATTGCACGTGCCAATGGTCACCGTGTTGACATGAATCCTGCCGTAGGGAGCATTGCCTGGTTCTCAGCTGGTGTCAACGGGGCTGGTCACATGGGGCATGTTGCTTGGGTTGCGGAAGTTCATGGTGATCAGGTGACCATTGAGGAGTACAACTACGATGCGGGGCAAGGGCCTGAGAAATATCACAAACGTAGCTTCCATAAGAGTCAAGTATCTGGCTATATCCATTTTAAGGACCTCGAACCAGGAGCTCAAAATGGAAATTCTACTAACTCTTCTATCAAAGTTGGTGATACAGTCCGCTTCTCAGGAACTTTCCGTGTCACGTCTGTGTCAGGAAATACCATTACCAGCCAAGATTTAGCTGGAGGCACACCAACTAAACACAATGTCGTTGATCCTGGACCCGTTCTTGAAGTTGATGGACAAGGCAACCCAACTTCAGACCAGTACCTCACCCCTGGTGAGACCTTTACTATTCCAGGTAACTTCAAAGTGCTAGCCATTGACCCACCTAGCGATGGCATCCTCGTCCAAATCGGAAATCGCAAGACTTGGGTAACTCAGTCTGTCCTTGAAAAGGTTTAAATCTATTGAACAATCGTGAGAACGATTGTTTTTTTGATACTCTGAAATAAAAAAGCCCAGCGGGTGCTGAGCTCTTAGGAGATTTATGAAAAAGAAAAGTTTTTTAGGATGGTATTAGTATAGCTTGGGTAACTTAAAGGAAACTTAAGGGATTTAAAAAACATCCAATTTCTTGGATGCTTTGTAAATTCTTAATGACGGAAATGACGAACTCCTGTAAAGATCATTGTCAAACCATGTTTATCAGCCGCCTCAATTGACTCTTGGTCACGATGATTTCTTCAACATTTTACTTTAAATAGCCTATTAAATTTACTCATAGGTAATATTTTTCTCATTATCGTCATTAAAACTAATAGACAGTAACTTTCTCAATCCATAGTGGACAACAAATTTTGTATGGATATTTACCGGCTTGTCAATATTATAATCTCGATATCTAAATTCAATATTTCCTGTATTCAACCTAATACCCAATACTCCTAATTGTACAAGTAAAGTTAACAATTCCAATAATTCGTCAGTATTACCTTGACGTTTTTGCATAAAATCGAATAACTTATGATAGGTAAACTCATATTTACCAAGTTCAGAAATTGATTTTAATAGCTTATCAACTTCATCAAATTTACCTGTTATCTTCAATTCATTAGATATTTCCTTGTAAAACCACTCTGAATATTCTTTTTCAACTCGTTGCATATTCTTAAGGACAATTTTTTGATCCTCAGGAAATTTTTTCTTGTATATGTTAAAGAATGATACTATATCCCTAGGTCTACCAAAACTTCTAGACATCATATATTTAAATATTGTATCTTTTGTAGGAAAGAAATTCCTTCGTATTTCACTCAAAGGAAGATTATCATCAATACTTTTACTCATTTTATACAAAACCATCTTAATTAGAGGGCTATCAGAGGCAGCAGCATTAGATTCATACCAAATCAACTCTATTCCTCCAGATGTTATCGGCTTATTGACATCGCCTGATTTCCCAAATAAGAGCTTAAGAATATCACTTCTTAAAAGCAACACAATCTTTGAATTTCCTTCAATTTTTCTGTTGAGTGATTGAGCTCCATAAATCATAGAAATCATTAAATTTATAAATTCGTCTAAATTCATGGTTTCTTCCAACCTATCCATATCATCAAAAAAAATGAAATATACTTTACGAGACGATTTTAAATAATTTAAAACTTCTGTTTCAATTTCCTTATATTTTTTAAAATAGGGAGATTCAATACTAGTAGTTTTTTGTGTATTACCAGTACTAGAGTTTACTTGTAATTCTACGCCTAAATCAGATAATGTTGAATTTATTTTCCCGTTATTTTTAATTTCCGTTGATTCTTCGTTTACAAATTGTTGAACTTCTAAAAATTGTCGTGTTACTGATTCAATAAATTTCTTTAGTTTCCGCTTTCTATAAAATTGCCAAAAGTAAGCACAATCATAGTCTTTTTCTATCAGGTCAACAAACTGTTGTAAAAAAACGTATCTCCAAAATAATGATTGTTCTTCCTTCTTGACAGAATCATACTTGAACTCTTTTAGTTTCTCATAAATATATTCATCATAGGAAACTATTTTACTAGACTGACTAGCATTATGTTTCATTTTTTCATTTATGTAAGAAGCTAGTAAAGTCTTACCAGTACCTTTTCTACCATAAATAATAAATTTCTTTTTTTTACTTAGCTCTGTTTCATAAAATGAGTCTTCATCATAAAATAGATCTTGAAATTTTGGCTCTAATGATTCATCACTTCCATCAACATCTCCAAAATTAAAATCTTTTATTCTTACCTCATCTAATTTCATAATAGCTCCTAACCCATAATAAAAAACTGGTGTGCCTAGTGACATAACTTCATCGACTTATCGATTACTGACACTAAAATTACCACACCAGTTTCTTAAATTAATTACCATAATATATCCATATTATACTTAATTATTCGTAAAACATCAACTATAAAATATTATATTAAGGAAAAATTTCTTAATGACGGAAGTGACGAACGCCTGTAAAGATCATTGTCAAACCATGTTTATCAGCCGCTTCAATTGACTCTTGGTCACGGACTGATCCACCTGGTTGGATGATTGCTTTAATACCTGCTTTGGCGATTTCTTCTACGTTATCCGCAAATGGGAAGAAGGCATCTGAAGCAAGAACAGCACCATCAAGACGGTCTTTAGCCTGCTCAATAGCGATACGAACTGAAGCTACACGGTTGGTTTGACCTGGGCCAACACCAAGTGTCATGTGGTCGTTGGTCACGATGATACCGTTTGATTTGACGTACTTGATAGCTTTCCAAGCAAACTCAAGAGCTGTCGCTTCTGTCTCAGTTGGTTTGCGTTTAGTAACCACTTGCCAGTCAGCTGGACTTTCTTTAACAACGTCTTGGTTTTGAACGAGGAGACCACCAACAACACCAGTGTATTCTGCTTCCACTTCGCTAGCGTCTTGGGCGTCAAATGGCAACTCAAGGATACGCAAGTTTTTCTTCTTAGTTGTCAAGATTTCAAGAGCTTCGTCTGTGTAGCTTGGTGCAATGATGATTTCAAGGAAGACACTGTGCATTTTCTTAGCTGTCGCAGCGTCCACTTCACGGTTGAGGACTACGATTCCACCAAAGATTGATACTGGGTCAGCTTCATAAGCGTAGTCCCAAGCTGTTTCGATGTCGTCAGCTTGACCGATACCACATGGGTTCATGTGTTTGAGAGCCACAACTGTTGGACGGTCTTTGAAATCACGGATGATACGGATAGCGGCATCAGCGTCACGGATATTGTTGAAGGACAATTCTTTACCGTTAAGCTGTTTAGCTGAAGCAATTGAGTAAGCCGTTGGCAAACCTTTTTGGTAGAAGTCTGCGTCTTGTTGAGGGTTTTCACCGTAACGCATAGGTTGCTTGAGGTCATAGGTCAAAGTGAGTTTTTCAGGTTTTGTTTCACCCACTTGAGCTGTGAAGTATTCTGCAATCAAAGCGTCGTATGAAGCTGTGTGACGGTATACTTTTGCTGCCAAACGTTGGCGAGTTTCGTAGCTTGTTTCGCCGTTCGCTGACAATTCGTCAAGCACAACAGCATAGTCAGCAGGATCTACCATAACTGTTACGCTAGCGTGGTTTTTAGCTGCTGAACGAAGCATAGATGGCCCACCGATATCGATGTTTTCAACCGCATCAGCGTAAGTTACGTCTGGTTTAAGAATCGTTTCCTTGAATGGGTAAAGGTTTACCACAACAAGGTCGATAAGTTCAATATTATTGTCTTTAGCCGCTTGAAGGTGGCTATCGAGGTCACGACGAGCGAGGAGACCACCGTGGATATTTGGGTGGAGAGTCTTTACACGACCGTCCATCATTTCTGGGAAACCAGTCACATCGTCGATAGCGATAGTGTCTACCCCAGCATTGTCAAGGGCAACTTTAGTACCACCAGTTGAGATGATATCCCAACCAAGTTTTTTGAGTTCTTGGGCAAATTCAACAATGCCCGCTTTATCTGAGACACTAATTAGTGCGCGTTTAGTCATGTTGATTCTCCAATCTAAACTGTTGATTATAGCGATCTACCAATATTCTAGTTTCTTCTTCATTAAATTTTAGTGTGCACAAAGTAGGATTCTCATCCTCAAGATAAGCAATAAATGATAGCATCCCAAAACTTCTTCTTTTTTCGTCATAGGCACTCTCATATTGATTTACTGAATTATTAAAAATATAATCTCGAATAATAGCTGGTAATTGAAATGTAAGTCTATATTGATCATAATTTCTAGTTGGTCTAACTATCCATACATCATTCTCATTTTCGTTCCATGTGATAGTTACTTCTTGATGTGGGTTTCTAAGTAGCGAATTACGAAACTCATCATCATTATCAGGTATAAGTGCTATGATTTGTGAACTCTTTGTACTCGCTATATAAATACTTCTAACATTTTGCATTTGGTTTACAAATTCATACACAACTGCTTGTTGAATACCGAAATCAAACCATCTATCAAGTTGATTACCTCTTAAATTATTAATCCAACTAGAAAACTCTTCTTTAAAATCATTAAAAATATCACTACTAATATCATCACCGTTGTTACTATGATAAGTAAACAATCTATCTACAATTTGATTTATAAAAAATCTAATCCAGCTATAATAACCAGACGATAGGTCTATTAACCTAATCTTATGAGCAAGAGCCAATCTTTGAGCATCACCTGTAAATCCTGATGTAGAAAAAATAGCATAGTTATAATTATATTTAGGTAAGTTTAATTCTTCATTTGTCATTTTAACTGTAAAATAATTAGTATTTACATCTTGTAGAATACCTATTCCCATTCTAATTCTATCTATGCCAACCTTATTTGTATAAAATTTAGCCTCTAAAAATAAACGTATAGGATATACAAATGGTGGCGTGATACGGAACGTTCCTAAAGAGTCAAATTGATGATAACCACCTCTTCCCTTGACATTTAAGCCATTCCTTTCCAAGATCCTAATTTCATTATCAGAGCTTGTTACCAAATCATATCCGTTAACTTTTAATAACTTAGCCAATACAATTTCTAATAAATATCCTTTTGCTTGTGATTTCTTCATAATTTCCTCACAACTCCCAAACTATCCAAGACTTCTGGATAGAGCTTGTACTCTGTTTCGTGGATGCGAGTTTCGAAAGTATCAAGGGTATCACCTTCAAGGCGTGGCACACGGACTTGTTTGATGACCTTACCGGTATCAACGCCAGAATCCACCCAGTGAATAGTCACACCAGACTGGTCAATACCTGCATTCCAAGCATCCTCAATACCATGAGCTCCTGGGAATTCAGGGAGATATGCCGGGTGAATATTGATGATACGGCCCTCATAAGCTGCCAGTAAGGTTGGACCGACGATTTTCATATAACCGGCCAAGCAAACCAAATCTATCTGGTGTTCATCCAAGAGTTTGACGATAGCTTCTTCATAAGCTGCTTTATTGTCAAATTCCTTGAGTTCAAAGGCATGGCTAGCCACACCAAGGTTCTTAGCACGTTCTAAGACATAGGCATCCCGGTGATCTGAAAAGACAAATTCTACTGGAAATTGTTCCGCAATCACCTGGAAGTTTGAGCCGTTGCCAGAGGCAAATACAGCAATCCTTTTAGCCATTATTTAATCACCACACTTGCGCCATCTTTCTTCACAATATGACCGATTTCATAAACAGGTTCGTCAAGAAGTTCTTTGACACGTTCAACATTTTCTGGTTTAACCGCAAGCATGAGACCAATACCCATGTTGAAGATTTCAAACATTTCTTCATGTTTGATTTCACCATATTTTTCAAGGGCTTTGAAAATTGGAAGAACTGGCACTTTGCTTTCATCAATTTCAGCAGCCAAGTCATCTGAGAACATACGTGGCACATTTTCGATGAAACCACCACCTGTGATGTGGGCAATACCGTTAACCAATTCTTCTTTGATGAGTGGCAAAGCTGCTTTGACGTAGATACGAGTTGGTTCAAGAAGAACGTCTTTAAGTTTTTTGCCTTCAAGTTCTGGAAGAACTTCTTCACCTGTGTAATCAGCAAAGACACGACGCACGAGTGAGTAACCATTTGAGTGGATACCACTTGAAGCAAGTCCAAGAAGCACGTCACCTTCAGCTACTTTTGAGCCGTCGATGATTTGAGATTTTTCTGCGATACCTACCGCGAAACCTGCCAAATCATAGTCGTCTTCACCATACATACCAGGCATTTCAGCAGTTTCACCACCAATAAGGGCTGCACCAGCTTGCACACAACCTTCAGCAACACCAGCAACGACCTGCTCCAATTTAGCTGGTTCATTTTTACCAGTTGCTACGTAGTCAAGGAAGTAAAGGGGCTCAGCACCTGCGGCGATGATATCGTTAACACACATAGCAACACAGTCTTGACCGATAGTATCGTGTTTGTCGTACTTAATAGCAAGCATGAGTTTAGTACCGACACCATCTGTACCTGAGATCAAAACAGGCTCTTTGACACCTGTTTTTGAAAGGTCGAACATACCACCGAAGCCACCGAGAGCTCCCATGACACCTGCACGCTCTGTACGGGCAACGTGTTTTTTGATACGTTCAACAACTTCATAACCTGCTTCAACATCCACACCCGATTGAGCGTAAGCATTTTTATTTGTCATTTTATTTATTCCTTTTCTTTTTTCGAGAAAGAGTGCGACGTATTTTTAGATGAACCATCTTTTTATCTAAAAATACTAGTCAGGTCTCTAGCTTTGACCCCATAGGGCAAAGTGTCTACTGACAAATGCTTTAGCTTTTAGTCAGTAGTGAGACGTGGAGCGTAAGCATTTTTAGACATAATTTTTTCCTCTTTTTTCTTCTGCACTGCTCTTAATAGAAAGAAGTGTGTTCTTTCAAACTTTCCAAATAGCGTTCTTCGTAGTCATACAATGGTGTTGGATATTTACCATCAAAGTAAGCCACACAAAGGCCACCGTTTGGTGCATCTGTGTCAATTCCAATAGATTCAATCAAGCCATCAATAGACAAGTAAGTCAAGCTATCCGCTCCAATGATTTCGCGTGTTTCCTCAACTGTATGATTGGCCGCAATCAATTCCTTACGTGTTTGAATATCGATACCGTAGAAACATGGGTAGGCAAGGGCTGGGCTACCGATTGCTACGTGGACCTCTGTTGCTCCTGCTTCTTTTAGCAAATTAACGATACGACGTGATGTTGTCCCACGTACAATAGAGTCGTCAATCATAACCACACGTTTTCCTTTAACAACACCTGATACGGCAGAGAGCTTCATACGAACCCCTTGCTCACGCAATTCTTGTGTTGGTTGGATAAAGGTACGTTGGGTGTATTGGTTTTTAATCAAGCCCATTTCATTTGGCAAGCCTGATTCTTCCGCAAATCCCATGGCTGCGCTAAGTGATGAATTAGGCACACCAACGACAATATCTGCTTCATGTTTGAACTCACGTGCCAATTGAGCACCCATACGTTTACGAGCTGTATGGACATTGACCCCTTGGATATTTGAATCAGGACGGGCAAAGTAGATATACTCCATCGAACAAACAGCCAATTGCGTATCCGTTGTATAGGTATCGTAAGTGATGCCATTATCATCGATGATAACAACCTCACCTGGATTTACATCCCGAATCCATTCTGCACCAACACCCTCAAAGGCACATGTTTCAGATGAAACCACGATAGCACCATTGCTCATCTTACCAAGAGAAAGGGGACGGAAGCCATTTGGATCCAAAGCTGCAATAAGCTTGTCCTCAATCATAAGAAGATAAGCAAATCCACCTTTAACAGTGCTCAGAGCTTCTTTTACTTTACCCATGAATGATGGGTTGTGGCTACGGCGAATCAAGTGAGCTAAGATTTCTGAGTCAGAAGTTGAGTTTAAGATAGCTCCATTTTTCTCCAACTCATGTCTTAGTGACTCTGCATTAGTCAAATTCCCATTATGAGCAAGACCAAGCTGTCCATCGTGAAACTTAAACATGAATGGTTGAATATTGTCTACAGAAGCTTCACCAGCAGTCGCATAACGAACATGACCGATAGCAGCCGTTCCAGTTAGCTTATCCAAGTTGGCTGGATCACGGAAAACTTCTGAGAGAAGCCCCATATCACGATGACGCTTCAATTGACCCGCATCATTTGAGAGAATTCCTGCTCCCTCTTGACCACGGTGTTGGAGACTGTGAAGTCCGAAATAAGTTAATTTGGCAGCATCCGGGTGACCCCAGATACCAAAAACACCACATTCTTCATTAAGAGATTTAACTTCGTATGTCATTTTTTATACCTTTTATTTTTGATATTTTCCTAATGTTATGCAAACGAAAAACTGTTCCTAGCCTCTCATTTCACTAATGTGAACTCAAGTTTTCAAGCTCTTTAGAACTACTGCTACATTGAAAAATATCATTACTGAGTGCACTTGGCACTCTATTATTTTCCAGTAAAGTATTTAACCGCTGACGCAAAGAGGTGTTGGTCTTTATTTCCTGGAATATTTTGGAAGAGACCGTCTTCGAAACGTTCTGAGTGACCCATCTTACCAATAATTTGACCGTTCTTACTTGTGATACCTTCGATAGCATTCACAGATCCGTTAGGATTGTATTTAGAATCCATGCTTGGTTTACCTTCAAAGTCAACATATTGGGTAAAGATTTGACCATTGTCACGAAGCTCTGCAAATTCCTCAGCTGTCACGACAAATTTACCTTCACCGTGTGATACTGGGATGGCATGGATGTCACCAACTTCCACTCCGGCAAGCCATGGTGAGTTAGTGTTGGCAATACGTGTTTCAACCATCTTAGCCACGTGTTGGTTGGCATCATTGTAGAAGAGGGTTGGACTAGTGCTGCTTGCATCTTCAAAGTTACCGTATGGAAGAAGACCTGATTTAACAAGGGCTTGGAATCCGTTACAGATACCAATAATCAAACCACCACGTTCGATGAAGCTATCAATGGCTGCACGTACTTTTTCATTAAGCAAGATGTTAACGATAAATTTAGCTGATCCATCTGGTTCATCCGCTGCTGAGAAGCCACCTGCAAAGAAGATAATGTTAGCTTTTTCGATATTGTCAACCATGGTGTCAACAGACTTGACAATAGCTTCTTCATTAAGTGTTACAAATGGTACTAAGTTGACTTTTGCACCTTCTTTTTCAAAGGCCTTAGCTGAATCGTACTCAGAGTTAGTACCTGGGAATACTGGGATGTAAACTACTGGTGTCTCAACTGTTTCTTTAGCTTTGATCACAGCATCAGATGCTACAGCAGGTACTTCTTCCAACTCAGTTGCTTGTGCAAATTCCGTTGGGTAAACCTCTTCCAATTTACCTTGGAAGGCACTGTCAAGTTTGTGTCCATCAAGCGTTACACCATTGACAGTAAGTGTAAAGTCAGCTGCTGTTTGTCCAATCTTGGCAACACCTGAAATCTCTTCCGGAGATGTGAAGACGAATCCACCCAATTGAGCTGTCAAGGCAGTCTCAATATTTTCAAGGGTTACAGTGGCACCAATATGGTTACCAAATATTGCAAGGGCAAGAGCTTCAACCACACCACCATATTTGACAGTTGATGCAGATGTGACTTTATAGTCAGCTTGGATGGCTTCAAACTTAGCAAAGTTAGACTTGATAAGATCGAAGTCAATTTCTTGTGCCAAAGCTTGACCAGGAATGTAGTAAATATTTTCACCAGCAGCTTTGAATTCTGGGGAAAGAACCTTACGGCTATCTGCAGTTGTTACCCCAAAAGCAACCAAGGTTGGTGGTACTGTCAATTCTTCAAAGGTACCAGACATAGAGTCTTTACCACCGATAGATGGCAAACCAAGTTGAATCTGAGCTTCGATGGACCCAAGGAGAGCTGATACTGGTTGACCAAAACGCTCTGCTTGTTTATCCATACGCTCGAAATATTCTTGATAAGAGAAACGAGCCTTAGACCAGTTTGCACCAGCAGCAACCAAACGAGCTGTTGCCTCGATTACTGCATAAGCAGCGCCATGATATGGAGACCATTCTGCTACATAAGGGTTGAACCCTTGCGCCATAACAGAAGCAGTTGTTGTCACTCCATGTTGGACTGGCAATTTCTGTACAGAAGCTTCAGTTGGTGTGATTTGGTAGCGACCACCAAGTGGGTGATTAACTGTTGAACGACCAACTGAGCTATCAAAGATGGTTTGTAAACCTTTTTGACTTGCATGGTTAAGGTCAGCCAAGACTTCAAGAGTATCAGCTTCAAGGGTTTCAGCAGATGTTTGACGTTCTTCTGGAAGCTTGACATCCTTGTCAACCACCTTAGCATCTACAACCACACGTACACCGTTTGTATCAAGGAAACGACGTTCCAAATCAACGATTGTTTCACCATTCCAGTGCATGACAAGATTTGGTTTTTCAGTTACTGTCGCAACGACAACAGCATCAATATTTTCTTTGTTACATTCAGCAACGAAGGCATCTACATCTTCTGGACGAACCACTACGGCCATACGTTCTTGAGATTCAGAGATGGCAATTTCTGTACCATTCAAACCTTGGTATTTCAATGGCACTTTGTCTAGATCAATTTCAAGACCATCTGCCAATTCACCGATAGCCACACAGACACCACCAGCACCAAAGTCATTTGATTTCTTGATAAGACGTGTCACATCCCCATTACGGAAAAGACGTTGAATCTTACGTTCTTCGATAGCATTCCCTTTTTGAACCTCAGCACCAGCTGTTTCAACAGATTCAACCGTTTGAACTTTAGAAGAACCTGTCGCACCACCGACACCGTCACGTCCAGTCTTACCACCGAGCAAGATAATCACATCACCTGCTTCAGGTTTCTCACGGACAACATTTTCCTTAGGAGCCGCACCGACAACTGCACCTAGCTCCATACGCTTAGCAACGAAACCTGGGTGGAAGTATTCACGAACGTAAGTTGTTGCAAGACCAATTTGGTTACCGTATGAAGAATAACCGTGAGCCGCTGTTTTAGAAATCACTTGTTGTGGCAATTTACCAGCACGAGTTTCAGCAATTGGTGTTGTAATATCACCAGCACCTGAGATACGCATGGCTTGGTAAACGTATGAACGACCTGACAATGGGTCACGAATGGCACCACCGATACAAGTAGCCGCTCCACCAAATGGTTCAATCTCAGTTGGGTGGTTGTGAGTTTCGTTCTTGAACATGAGAAGCCATGGTTCTTTCACACCATTGACATCCACTTCAATTTCAACTGAGCAAGCATTGATTTCATCAGACACTTCCATGTCATCCAAACGACCATTAGCACGCTCATAGCGACCAAAAATAGTCGCCATATCCATCAAGGTTTGAGGTTTTTCTGTACGTCCCAACTCATCACGCATGGCAATATATTTGTCATAAGTCGCTTGCAATTGTTTTTCAAATTTAGAAGCTGAGAAGTCGATGTTTTTCAACTCAGTCTCGAAAGTTGTGTGACGGCAGTGGTCAGACCAGTAAGTATCCAAAACCTTCAACTCAGTCTCAGTTGGTACACGTCCAATAGACTTGAAGTAATCTTGAATGAAGAGAAGGTCATCCACTTCCATTGCCAAGCCTTGCTCAACCTTATACTTGGCAAAATCTTCTGCCGTATAGCTTTCAAAGAAATCCAAGTTTGGAATGGTCTTGTCAGACTCAGAGAAATCCTGTTTCGCAATGCCAACAGTGATATCTTTGAAACGAGAATCCACTGGGTTCAAAAGGTAGTTTTTGACAGCTTCCAACTCATTTGCATCAATATCCTTGTTAACCAAGTAAAGTTGCGCTGTGTTCACTGTTACATCATTTGAACTACCAAGCAAAAGCAAAGCTTCTTGTGAAGATGCCGCACGTTGGTCAAATTGACCAGGCAAACTTTCAATAGCAAAGAAAGCATACTTCTCAAGATCAGCTTTAACCACAGCCTCGTCCAAAACAGTATCAGTCACTTGCTCAGAGAAGATGTGTTTTTCCGCACGCGCAAACAAGTCCTCTGCCAAATTAAAGACATCGTAAACCTGAACAATACGAAGATCATTCAAAGTTTTCAACTGAAGATTATGCTTTAATTCTTTTACTAAAGACTGAGATTTCACACGAAAATCAGCTTTTTTCTCAACGAAAATACGTTTATCCATTTTATTTCCTTTATCTATTTCTACTTAAAGATTGTAGTGAAGACCAAGTATTCTATTTGTAAAAGGCTACTTCAATCCTTGCAATTTTTCCAATACAACTTCATAAACATCTGTCAAGCTACCAAGATCACGACGGAAGACATCCTTGTCCATATGGTGCCCTTCAGCATCCCAAAGGCGGCAGTTATCTGGTGAGAATTCATCTGCCAAGATAATCTTGCCATCCTTATCAAAACCAAATTCCAATTTGAAGTCAATCAAGCGAAGACCAATTTGTGCAAACCAATCTTTTAGTAATTCATTGATACGACGCGTTTCTTCCTTGATATAAGCAATTTGTTCATCATTGGCAATATCCAAGAACTTCACATGCTCATCATTGATGAATGGGTCATCCAAATCATCGTTCTTGTAGTAAAATTCAACGATTGGAGTTTTCAAGTCCAAACCTTCTTCAACGCCAAAACGTTTAGAGAAAGAACCCGCAGTCACATTACGAAGAACAACCTCCAAAGGAATGATAGTAACTTTCTTGTTAAGTTGTTCGGTATCAGAAATACGTTCGATAAAGTGAGTAGCTACACCCGCAGCATTCAATTTTTCAAAAATAAGAGACGAAATCTGATTATTTAGCACACCTTTTCCCTTAATAGTCTCCTTACGAGCACCATTAAGCATGGTTGCCTGGTCCTTATAGACCGACTTAATCACATTTTCGTCTTCTGTACTATAAATATCTTTAGCTTTCCCAGTATAAATCAGTTGGTTTGACATGGAATTGTTCGCCTTTCAAGTTTATTCGTCTTAATTATACCACACCAGAATCCAAAAACCAACATATAGCAAACTTTATTACTTGGGTAAAAAAATAACGTTCGTGTTTTAGTTCTTTTTTAGAGTTTCTTAATAAATAATGTATAGAAAAAAGGAGTGTGACAGAACTAAATCCATATAACATTTAGTTTCTTGCCTCACTCCAACAAAATAACAATCGTATAGTACACAACTATTATATTATTACGTCTAGCTTTCTTATTCTTTATTCAATTCCTCAGACAAATAGTCCAACAAATCAGCTACCTTAACCATATGGTCAATAGTATCATCGGAAATCTCAAGGTCGAACTCATCCTCCAAATTAATAATGAATTCCATAAGCTCTATTGAATCCACACCCAAGTCATCTAATTTGGTAGCTTCGGTTAAAACAATGTCCTCTTTCCCCATCTGCTCTTGAATTACGAGCTGCATTTTCTGAAGAATTTCTACTCTACTCATCAGTTAGCCTCCTCTTTCGGACTAAAGGCTTCAACCAGCTGCTCAACAACCTTAGTATCAAGCATCGTACGAACCTGCTTAATGGTGTAGTAAACCGCCTTAGCATCACTAGATCCATGACATTTTACTACAGGAGCTTTAAGACCAAAGAGAACTGCACCTCCAGCGCTAGAGTAATCCATAGTCTCTTTCATCCCTTTTAGGCTGTCTTTCAATAGGAAGGCACCTAACTTAGCTTTAAGACCACCATTCATGATAGCTGACTTAAGAGTCTTCATGGCACCAAGTCCCGTTCCCTCGATTGCCTTGAGAACTGCATTTCCTGTGAAACCATCAGCAACTACCACGTCAGCAGCTCCTGACATGATTTCACGCGCCTCAACATTACCAACAAAGTTAATACTTGGCTCCTTAGATAAGAGCTCAAAAGCCTCCTTACGAAGACTATCCCCCTTTGTTTCCTCAGTCCCATTATTAAGGAGACCTACACGAGGGTTGCCAATTCCACGCACATTTTTGGCATAGAAAGATCCTAAAATAGCATATTGATGCAAATGACTAGCTGTATTTTCCGCATTAGCACCCAAATCAAGCATATCAAAGGGTTGACCAGTAAAACTTGGCATTGTTGACATAAGACCTGGACGCTCAACTCCCTTAATACGTCCGACCACGAAGAGACCTGCAGCCAGAAGGGCACCTGTATTTCCCGCAGAAATCACGGCACCTGCTTTTTTCTCCTTAACAGCCTGTGCACCTAAGACCATTGAAGCTTTTTTCTTCTTGCGAATAGCTTTAGCTGGCTCATCATCCGAATTTATCTTTTCATCAGTATGCACAATGCTCACACGTTCATTCGCTGTCAAATAAGTCTTGATTTTAGCTTCATCACCATAAAGCTGGATTTCAATATCTTTGAAATCTGCTATAGCTTGGTTGACTCCCTCTACAATTGCTTGTGGCGCATTATCGCCACCCATAGCATCTACTGCAATTACATGCATAGCATTCTCCCTCTCGTCCTCTGCCATAAAAAACAAACTCAGATTTCTTTCAATAAAATATTAGGTAACTAAAATAGACTAGTTCACTGTTTCTAGCAGAGTCTTTCAGCTTATTATCTTATTATTATAGCACGAACTGACCTACATTTTAACCCCTGAGACTGAAAACCATTACTTTCCTGTTTCACGTGAAACAAAAAGAAGATAATGTCTAGTCAGCACTATCTTCTTTATTCATAATATGGCCCCAAGAATTTAGATTATCAATAAACTTCTTACTTTTAAGATGTATTCCAACATAATTATCATAGAGGTCATCGATAAAATATCGTAGCTTTCGTTTCATGTCATCCTTAACAGATATGCTTCTCAATTCTTCAAAGGAAAGCCCCTGAAAACGATCTAAAAGATAAGGCACATTAGGGTCCAAGTGACTACGCCTTTCATCCTCTGCATAGTGATTTGGACAAAGTAGCCCCGAGAACTTAAACGAGAAATCAAAAGGAAGGCCTACACGATGACAAAAGACACACTCGTGAAAATTCAAGCGTACGCCGAAACGGTCTAAAACCTGAATCTCAAAGATATTAGTCAATATTTCATGATCCAAGCCTTCTTCCATTAATTCAAGCGTCTTCTCCAAGAATACAAATAATTGCGCATCTGTCACACCATCAGCAATAGTAGCATCTGTCAATGCAGCCAAATAAGTCGCATAAGACAGCTTGAAAATATCGCCTGTAATTTCCTTGAAGGACTCTGCCTGGCTATAATCTTCTATGAAAGATAGACCTTCATCATTTACAGTCATCATGAATTCAGCGATGGTCAAAGGTTGAATGACAGCACTTAATTTACCTGCCCCACCACCTCTAACAAAAAACATCCGTTTACCAGCTTGCTCGGTAAAAATTTTAACTAGTTTATCATTCTCACGATAATTACGATTGAAGAGGACAAGCCCTTTACTCTCAAGCTTCTGCATGTTCTTCCATAAACTCTTTCAAACGAGTCATAGCTGTTTCAATAGTATCCATGCTAGCCGCATACGACAAGCGAACAAAGCCTTCGCCATACTTCCCAAAAGCGACCCCTGGGATAATCGCAATAGCTTTTTCACGAGCAAAGTCTTGGCAGAACTTAAAGGAGTCTTGAGTATACCCTTCTGGAATCTTAGCAAAGATGTAGAAAGCACCATCAGGTTTAATAATTCTGAAACCAAGTTCAGTCATTTTTTCAAGAATATAATCGCGACGCTTCAAGTACTCAACTTTCATTGGTTGGGCATCATCCTTACCAGCAGATAAGGCTTCAATAGCTGCAAATTGCGCCATTGTTGCTGCAGCTGTTACCAAATATTGGTGACTCTTAATCAACTGAGCCGTCAAGACTGCAGGTGCGAAAATCAAACCAATACGCCACCCTGTCATCGCATGAGATTTAGACAAACCATTAATCAAAATCGTTTGTTCCGGCAAATACTCAGCAATAGATACATGGTGATCCACATAAGTTAGTTCAGAGTAAACTTCATCACTAACAACAAAAATATCGTATTTTTTCAGAACTTCAGCCAGATCTTTAATCTGTTGACGTGAGTAGGTCACACCGGTTGGGTTGGTTGGGTAGTTAAGCAAAACGGCTTTAAGCTTATCTCCCTGCTCCAAAATTGCCTTTTCTAACATCTCCGGAGTCAAAACAAAATCATTAGCTGTTGTATCAATTTCGACAATTTCAGCACCAACTAGATTTGCAATCGGCTCATATCCAGGATAGGCTGGTGCAGGTAAAAGAATCGTATCTCCTGGCTCCAAAATAGCAGTCAATGTTGCAGAAAGGGCTTCTGTAGCTCCAATAGTCACCAAAATTTCATTATCTGGGTTATAAGTAAGATTGTATTTTTCCTTAACAAACTCCGCAGCTGCCTGACGTAAGGCAGGAAGCCCTGCCATACCTGTATAGTGCGACTGGTTAGCATCAATAGCAGCTTTAGCAGCCTCTTTTACATGATCTGGAGTTGTAAAATCAGGTTCACCAAGTGTCAACTTTTTGATCCCTGGTACATCTGAAATTGATTGGTCAAACTGACGAATCATTGAAACTTCAATCTTATCTAAATTTTTATTAAAACGTTGTGTTAAATCCATCACGGTCACCTCTTTGCAATTATGCCTTACATTATATCAAAAACTCAAACGCATTTAAACACCAAAAAAGCTAGCCTAGGCTAGCTTTAGTCTATTTATGGCCCATTTCAAACAAAGGTGACAATGGACGTTTTTCATGAATACGAATAATTGCCTCTGAAATCAAATCAGCAATTGAAATTTGTTCAATTTTATCAATCAAACGTTCTTCTGGAAGATAAATCGTGTCCAATACGACAAGCTTCTCAATAGCAGATTTTTGAATATTATCAAGTGCTGGACCTGACAATACAGGGTGAGTACATGAGGCATAAACATGAGTTGCACCAGCTTCAGCAAGCGCATCCGCCGCATGACAGATTGTACCCGCAGTATCAATCATATCATCAATCAAGATACATGTTTTACCTTCAACGTTACCAATAATATTCATAACCTCAGAAGTGTTCATTTTATCAACACTACGACGCTTATCAATGATTGCAATTGGTGTTTTCAAACATTGAGCAAGTTTTCGTGCACGAGTCACACCACCATGGTCTGGAGAAACAACAACAACATCATCTCCAGTAAGACCAGCACGATCAAAGTAATCTGCGATAAGTGGTGCACCCATCAAATGGTCTACAGGAATATCAAAGAATCCTTGAATTTGAGAAGCATGGAGGTCAACTGTCAAAAGTCGATCAACACCTGCAACCTCAAGCATATTAGCAACCAACTTAGATGTGATTGGTTCACGTGAACGTGCCTTACGGTCTTGACGTGCATAACCATAATAAGGCATAACAACACTGATTGTTTCTGCACTGGCACGTTTTAGTGCATCAACCATAATCAAGATTTCCATCAAGTTATCATTTACAGGGGAGCTTGTAGATTGAAGAATAAAAACGTGATGACCACGGATAGATTCTTCAATATTAACTTGAATCTCACCATCTGAAAATTCACGAACACTTGATTTTCCGAGTTCAATACCCATTTTATCAGCAACTTTTGCTGCTAATTCCTGGTTAGACGATAAAGCAAACAACTTCAAATTCGTATAAGACATGATTTCCTCCAAAATATCTACTAAACCATTCTACCTTTTTTTAGATTGATTTTCAATGCAAAATAAATGGTGTCACAGTAACTTAACAAGACTAAAAAGATTTAACCTTAACCTCGACATTTTCCCGTCTAAAAGCAGTTCCAGAAAGTAAAGACATTTTGCCATAAAATAAAAACGATTCGAGAAAATTCGAATCGCCTTTTTGTATTCATTATGGGTAAATATAGTATACAGAACCACCATGAGCTGATGATGTTGGATCAAATGTACCACGGTAGTTACCGATTGACATGTTACCAGCATAGTTTGATTCCATAACTTGAATTGAATTTGCACCTGATGCTGATGTGACGTAAGCTACGTGACCATAACCACCACCATCATTTGGCCAAACCGCAATTGCACCGGCTACAGGAGTTGTACCAACTGAGTGACCAGCTGCTTGTGCGCTAGCAATCCAGTTTTTAGCATTACCCCAGTAATTACCAACCCATGAAGCTAATGATTTAGCACCCCAAGTACATTGACCAACTGGATATGTATTAGGAGTTGATGCTGCTGATACTTTAGGTGTTTCAGCAACAGGAGCTGGAGCTTCTGAAGCTGCAGGTGCTTGACTTGCTGGTGCTTCTGAAGTTGCCGCAGGTGCTTCGCTAGCAGGAGCTGGAGCTTCTGAAGCTGCTGGAGCAGCTGATTCTGGTTGTGCTTCAGATGTTACTGGGGCAGCAGGCTCTTGTTGTGCCTCTGACGCAGCTGATTCTGGCTGTGCTTCAGATGTTGCTGGAGCAGCAGGCTCTTGTGTTGCTTCTGAAGTTGCAACAGTTGGCTCTTGAGTAGTTTCTGAAGTTTCTGATGAAACCGGTTCTTGTGCTACTTCTGACGCTGTCGCTGTTTCTGAAACAGTAGCTTCAGAAGGTTGAGCTACTGCTTCTGAAGATGCTGCCGCCTCTGATTGAGCTACAAATGCTGCCGCTTCTGAAGATGCTACTGCTTGTGCTGCTGCCTCTGATTCTGCAATTGCTTGAGACTGAGCAACTGATGCTGCAGTTGAAGCTGCCACAGCTTCTGCAGTTGATTTAGCAGAAACAAGTGATGTTTTTTCATCTTGTGCTGTAGCCAATTCTGCAGCCAAAGTAACTTGTGCTGCTTCTAGTTCAGCTTGTTGAGTTGTCAAACCAGCTTCTGTTGTTTCAAGCTCAGCTTTATTAGTTGCAATTTCATTAATAGCAGCTTGGTTTTGTTCTTGCTTAGCAGCAAGCTCTTTTTGATCAGACTCTTGTTTTGTCAACATGTCATTATTAGCCGTAACAACTTTTGAAATAGCTGTGATACGAGTAATAGCTTCAGAGATTGACTTAGAGTTCAAGATAGAGTTGATGTAGCTAGTCGCAGTGTTATTTTGTTGAGCACTACGAGCTTGTTTCGCCAAAGAATCTTGACGAGCTACAATTTTACTTGATAATTCTTGAATTTCAGATTCCAAATCTGCTGATACTTTTTCAAGTTCAGCATTTTTAGTTTCCAAATCTGATTTTTGTGTTCTAAGTGTAGATACTTGAGATTGGATTGTAGCAACTTGCGCTTGTGCAGTCTCTTGTTGAGAAGCAAGGTTACTAATTGCGTTATCTGCAGCAGCGATTTGCGAATCATAATCCTCTGCATGTACTGATGCAGCTGCTGATAAGGTTACACCACTTACCAACACTGCTGAAAGAATACGTTTTTTCATAATATAAAATACTACTCCTTTTCGATAAGACCTTCTTATTGTATCAAAAAATGGCGCAAACTTTGTTACGCCAATATTACAGTTCTATTTAAATCTATCAACTGACAGATACAAAAATAATTTTTCAAGAATAGGTTTAATAAAGATAAAAATCAAAAGATTAAACACTATACTAGGACTTAGTTGATAAATAATAAAATCAGTCACAGACTCATTGGAGAAACCATAGAATAAGGCAAAGCCAAAATTTATGGTATCAAAGAGAAATAAGAATAAAAACATTAACAAAAAATCAACATAGGTATTTCTCTTAACAATTCGTCCTAGCTGAGTTAACAGATAGCATAACAGTGGCAGAGTTAGAATCACTATACCAACTGTTTTGAAATAATAGGTATCATAAAGAAATCCAAAACAAATAAGGTAAAGAAATGCATACTTATTTGGAAAATCAAGAGTTAAGATGAAAATATAAATAATAAAAAGATGAGATGATAGAAAAAATTCAGGGGATAAATAATGATTAAGTATCATAGAAATATGACCATCCCATAGAAAAGGGACAATACTCAGTAAGAAAGGAATAATAGAATACTTGGATAATTTCATATTATTTACCATCTCCAACTAAAGTAACATAAGAAATTTTATCAAAATCAGCATAAGGTTTTACCAAAATCGTACGATTTCCTTCATAATCAATAACAGAGTCTACAGTACCAATTGGAACATCCTTTACTGATACATCATCAAGACCACTTGTGACTACTTCAGTGCCGACCTTAACGTTAGAAGATGAATTAAGTTGTGTCATCTCTAATAGCTTCTTTTTATTATCATAACGTGATATAATCCCGAAAATCTGATTATCGTCCTCTGATTTAACACTAGATGCAAGGTAACTATCACTAGAACTACTAGAAAGTAAAGAAATAGTTGTTGTATCATCATAAACTTTAGTTACAAAGCCAATAACTCCACCATTAGAAGTTGCTAGCATAGATTTACTAACATTCTTAGACTTACCCACATTAATAGTTAACTCTTTTAACCAAGTCACAGAAGGTCTCATAGAAACTTCAGCAGTGAGAACATTATCACGACTTAGCTTGTCCGAAAGATTAAGCGATGCTCTTAAAGAATCATTCTCTTCTTGCAAGTTAGAAATAATAGCCGATTGATTCTCTAAATTTGATAAAGATTTTTTTAAATCACGATTCTCAGAATAAGTTGATAAAAGATCAGAAAGAACATTGTGAGATTTTGATAGTGCAGTAAATGGAACTGAAACCACAGAGTCTACTTTTGTAACTAAACCAGATACATTAAAAGAGATATCCTTCGTTAATTTTTTATTAGTAAAGACAAAAGAAAAAAGCATTACAAAAAATAGAATAATAATAAACCCATAAAGAAGAAATCGATAAAAACTATTTTTCATTTTGTCACCTCAAAAAAAAGAAAACGAATTATCTAAAAGATAATTCGTCATAATACTACGGAGAATGGGGGATTCGAACCCCCGCGCCAGTTACCCGACCTAACGATTTAGCAAACCGTCCTCTTCAGCCTCTTGAGTAATTCTCCAATATGGGCACGAGTGGAATCGAACCACCGACCTCACGCTTATCAGGCGTGCGCTCTAACCATCTGAGCTACGCGCCCAAGCTAATGCTTGGTTATTTGTTTCCAAATAAAGCGGGTGACGAGAATCGAACTCGCGACAACAGCTTGGAAGGCTGTAGTTTTACCACTAAACTACACCCGCTTAACAAAATGGCGCGAGACGGAATCGAACCGCCGACACATGGAGCTTCAATCCATTGCTCTACCAACTGAGCTACCGAGCCATATTGCGGGAGCAGGATTTGAACCTACGACCTTCGGGTTATGAGCCCGACGAGCTACCTAGCTGCTCCATCCCGCGTTAATTATAAGGAGGATGTGGGATTCGAACCCACGCACGCTTTTACACGCCTGACGGTTTTCAAGACCGTTCCCTTCAGCCGGACTTGGGTAATCCTCCAAATATTATAATTAATATATGGACCTTGTAGGACTCGAACCTACGACCGCTCGGTTATGAGCCGAGTGCTCTAACCAGTTGAGCTAAAGGTCCAAGAAATCCATATATATAGCGGCGAAGGGGATCGAACCCCCGACCTCCCGGGTATGAACCGGACGCTCTAGCCAGCTGAGCTACACCGCCATAAATCGGGAAGACAGGATTCGAACCTGCGACCCCTTGGTCCCAAACCAAGTGCTCTACCAAGCTGAGCTACTTCCCGATAAAATGCACCCTAGAGGAGTCGAACCTCTAACCGCCTGATTCGTAGTCAGGTACTCTATCCAGTTGAGCTAAGGGTGCTCAATATTATATTATGCCGAGGACCGGGATCGAACCGGTACGAAAGTTTCCTTTCGCAGGATTTTAAGTCCTGTGCGTCTGCCAGTTCCGCCACCCCGGCTCCTCAAGCGAACGACGGGATTCGAACCCGCGACCCCCACCTTGGCAAGGTGATGTTCTACCACTGAACTACGTTCGCATTTTATGCCGGCTACATGACTTGAACACGCGACCCTCTGATTACAAATCAGATGCTCTACCAACTGAGCTAAGCCGGCTAACTTTTCTAATGCGGGTGAAGGGACTTGAACCCCCACGCCGTTAAGCGCCAGATCCTAAATCTGGTGCGTCTGCCAATTCCGCCACACCCGCATATATGACCCGTACTGGGCTCGAACCAGTGACCCATTGATTAAAAGTCAATTGCTCTACCAACTGAGCTAACGAGTCTCAAATATTTCTACTTGAACGGTCCCGACGGGAATCGAACCCGCGATCTTCGCCGTGACAGGGCGACGTGATAACCGCTACACCACGGGACCTATGGGAGTTAACGGGATCGAACCGCTGACCCTCTGCTTGTAAGGCAGATGCTCTCCCAGCTGAGCTAAACTCCCTTT
>NZ_JACLQK010000027.1:0-17252 GCF_016648645.1 Streptococcus sp. 22.1
AGGAGATGTGTATAAGAGAACATGTTGTAGCTACTAAAATAGTACACACCTGTACAACCAAAATTAGAAATCTTTGTTTTTTCTTCAACACTTGTTAAAATTTGGTTGTTATTGAATTTTACAAAACTCCATCTATCCCCAATATCAGTGTAAAAACTACTAATCCACCCATCAAACTTGTACAAAGTTTCAGGAACAATTAAATTTGGAATATATGTATCCACATTAAAAATCAAGACCTTTTCATCACGAATTGTTGACTGAGATATTGCGTTAAATACTGTAGTCGCTTGCCCATCTGTAAGTTTTTTTAATGTAATAATTTTGAAATCTTCAATGCCGTGTTTCCTACAGCATTTTTCAATAAACTCAATATCAAGTTCTTGTTTCTGACATATAAAAATATATTGGGCATTTTCAATTTTTGACAAAGTTATCATTGAGTATTCTAAAAAAGAACGACAACCTATCTTCATTTTATATTTTGGCTTATTTCCAAAAATTGCCTTAGCTCTAGAACCACGTCCAGCCATCGGAATTATACAAACAATTTTATCATCACACATAAGATTACACTTTCAAAGTAAACTATTAGTAACACTAATAGTTTACCAGTACTGGTAAGCACTTTATCCTCCCACAATAATTATTATATCTAAGAAAAGAAATAAAATAGGAAAAATTTTCAATAGTTTCTTCATTTCACTACTCCTTTATTAGTTTCTTTTATTGTATAATACTAATAAATAACTCAAAAATTTGTTGTGAAAGAGGGAAAAATGAAATCATCACTTGGAAAAACACTAAGAAAAGTTCGTCAAGGAAAACAAATCACCCTATGTTCTGTAGCTGATGAGAATCTCTCTAAATCTCAAATCTCTAGATTTGAGCGAGGAGAATCAGAAATTTCTTGCATCAGACTTATTAATATTTTAAATAAGCTACATATTTCTTTAGATGAATTTATTATATTACATGAGAAGGATAATAATCATACTAAGTCATTTGCTCATTTAATACATTACATTCGAAAACAATACTCATCACAAAACATGGAGAGCATTTCCAAGCTTCTCTCCAACTCTTCAAACTATAATTTAAACTCTTTTGAAAGAACAATGGTAAAATCAATTCTTCACACCGTAGACCAAAAAGTTTTTCCATCGGATGAAGAAATACTATATTTAACAGATTATCTATTTCAAGTTGAAAGTTGGGGACATTATGAAATTATTCTATTAGGTAACTGTGTAAGAACAATTCAATACAGTTCCTACTTCCTATTAACAATGGAAATGTTGAAGAACTATATATATTCATCATTAAATAAAACTAATAAGAGACTTGTTACACAGTTAGCAATAAATTGCTTAATTTTAAGCATAGACTTAGAAGAATTTTCTAATTGCATATATTTGATTAGTGAGATAGAAAAACTATTAGAAAATGAACAAAATTATTATGAGCAAACCGTTTTTCTGTATTCTACAGGATATTTTGAATTTAAAAAGAAGGATCAAAATGGAATCGATAAGATGCAACAGGCATTACAAGTATTTGAAATTCTAGGAGAATACAATATTAAGTCACAGTATCAAGAACATTTCAATAAAATAATAGAACGAAGGTCGTGAAATAAATTGGCTCTTTTTATGTTCAGTGTGATAAAGATACGCTTCTTAAAGTTGATAAAGTTTCTAAAACCGAACCGTTTGATGTCTTTGTTCAACTTATTAGTTGCTTCAAGTTTTGCGTTTTAATAGTGCGTTTTTGATTCAATAATAACTTCAATACTGAAAACTAAACATGAGCTTTATAATCCTCATGCCTACGCTCACTTAAAAGTACTTCACCAAATTGTACACCACTATCTTCACTGACTCGTTCCTGGCAATCGACACAATACAATTCTCTAGCCAATCGCTGTTGTCGCCCACCTACATAGACCACCTCTTCCATTCCAGGTAACATATAAGGTAGCATGGTATCAACCAGCTCATCAAAATGTGATTCATCGTTACTTAAAAAGAAACGTGCAGGATGATCACTATTATCAAAATCTCCAATGGCCACAAGACTATCATCTTCAGTCAAGAGATAGTAATAAGCAGCTGTGCGGTCTTCTGTGTATCGAAAGAATAAATGTGATTCATGACAAAATGGGCATGTTTTATACTTATGACCAATAAATGATTTTAACCAACGTACAAGCAAATCCGATAAAGAAGCTTTGATTCCCTTAAACCAGAACAAGACATTAGGTAGAATGAAACCAACAATTATAGGGATGACAGTTAGATTATTGTCTACCACCAAAAGATAAAACTGGAACATGGCTGTTAGTCGTAGAAACCAGACAATCGTATTAAGAAAAATCTGATTCGTGCCACTCAGAAAAGTACTGACAACTGTAGACTCTTTATTCTTCACAAAAGTAAGAGTTACACACTTGATGGTAAACATAACTACAAACATAATGACATAGGCTAACATTCACTTACCTCATTTTCAGCATCAGTAAATTCAGAAGCTACTTCTCCCAAAAGAGAGATTAGCTTGAAAGCACCCAAGGTATTATCTTGACTTAAATTGACAAGCATACGGTCAAGAGTCTTTAAACAACGTTTCTTCTCTGAGAGTTTTCGTCTATCCAATAAAGCACTATTTTCTAAGTCTTCTGTGTCACTAGAGGAACGTAGTTCATTTAGATCATAAATATCACCAATGTCTAGGACTGATAACTTACGAAGCACCCTAGAAACGACTAATGAAGAATAAGTCTGCGCGTGCTCTAGACGTTCAGCAGACTCTTTCAACCTTTGAATAATGGTGTCTCTTTTGGAAAGTTCTTCCTCATCTAAAAGCAAAGCATCCAAGGGAAAAAGTTGTTCCACGATTGTCTTTTGACCAGGGACAAAAGCGTTACTTTGTCTCAAACCAGTGCTAGGAACAAAATGCTTACCGTTAACAACTATAAGTCTCTTTCCTAACCACTTGTCGACAATGCCACGCTCACTAGAAACTATGACACCATCCATTCGTGTTATTTGGACAGCAACCTCGTCACCTGCTTTTAGGCTAGCAATCCATTCTGAAATATCTTTTTTTGATAAATACATTATTTTGTTTCCTCCTTTGCAACTGACACAATATCATGGATAGCATCCTCATGAAGACGAGGTGCTTCATGCTTTCCTCCTGCCATTCGTTCAATTCGTTTGGACCATCCACCAGAAGTCTTATCCTTATGATAGATAACTGCTGTTGCTGCTTTCTCTACTCCCATAGCTTTAGCTAAATCCTTGCCACTTTCGTCAAGAACATTAACATAGATAATCTTGTTTCGTTCTTTTTCAGTTAAGCTCTTATTGAGTACTGGAATTGATTTTTGACAGTAGGGGCAATCAGGTCGAAAGAACACATATATCTCTGAAGCAGTATTTTTCTTATAAGGAAAAATGACATTATCTTCTTTAAAATAATCAAGCTGGTTTGATGTAATCTTTGTTGCGTGGAAACTTTGTTGCGTGAGTTCCTGATCAAAAACCGTCGTAACCATACGATTACTATAACTGTATTCATTCTTATAACTAGAGGTAAAGCCAATCAGAATTACAGGTAACATAAATAACCCAAGAACAACTTTAGTCGATGTAAACTGGTGGGCATGGTCCACACCTTGATATACGATATAAAAGGTCGTAAGAACCCAAGGTAAGATAATTCCAAAAAGCAATCCAAACCAATCAAACGGAAATGCATAGACAACCCTATGGTTCACTACAACTACCGTCAAAATAGATAACGTCACAAGGATCGCATAGCTAATATACCAACCCTTGTAAAGAGGATTATCCTTTAACTTGGGGAATGCATCACAAAGGGTTTTCCAAGCAGATTCAATTTTTATTTTCATTAATTACCGTTACCTTTCAATCTTTTTTATCTTTAAAACAACACCAGATACTTACAACAAATTCAAACTATCATGTGACTTTCTTACATATTTTTAAATAGTTGAGAAAATAATTATATGTTGCAGTTGCTGCGCGTGACTTATTCTTTTTTCGCTGATAAGAATTCATCAACCTGCTTGATAACCTCGTTATGTGGAACAAATAACGTATAGAGTGTTGGTATGATTAATACGGTTTGTAAAATCACTTCCAGCACATTATTCAGGGTTAGCGAATGCCATGATAGGAAAAAAGTAACTACCGTAAACAAGTACAAAATAAAATATGTAACAAGAACTAGCCAAGCAATCGTTAAGAAAATAAAGTAGTTGATTTTACCGATAACTTCATCACTTACTAGGGCCAATCCTTTCAAAAGTCGTGGTCTTTTTACTACGATTACAACTACAAGCGAAACAACTAACCATACAAGTCTTCTTCCTAAGTATTCCAAATAATCCATTCACAAACTCCTTTACTCTATCTATAAACAACAAAGAAATAATCATCAAAAGGAAGTTTGATTTTTTCTGGCAAGACTTCTTTTGGGAATACAATGATCATATGTTCATACTCTATTGAGAATTCTTCATATAGACTAGTTAATTGTGGAATCAAGTCATTTTTGATATATGCCATAGGTATCATAGGGTACTCTTTCAATTCCCATGAGTCAGTTTCAACAACAGCTGATAACTGGAATTTCTCATCATATAAAGGTTCTGATATCTCCTTAACGAGATAATCTATTTTCTGCAGTTCAGAAAAATCATAAGCCTCGCAATCACACCAATCTTTATGATTTGAAAACATCTTTTCTTGAATGATTTCGACAATAACGTCAGAAGCATTTGTTGTTGTTTGACTGAACAAAGAAATACTTTTACGCTTTAACATGTCATGTCCAGTTACACCTTCAACCTCGACCTCATTTACATATTCCAAAAAGTTCATTAAACGTTTAGATACTTGCGTATTATCTTTACGGCTATTCTCGAAAACGAAAAATAAACTAGAATTTTCAAATGCTGGTTCTTCTGCATAACCAAATATTTTAGAAAGTAGAATTGTTTGACGTTCTGTTGCTCGGTCATACTCTATAAAAAAAGGGTTATCGTTCACAAATACAACAGCATCAGGAACCATTAAAAGATTAACCCGACTAATAGGAAATACGACTTGTATGTTTAGGTCATAAACAGACTTGTCTTGGTTTTTAAAAAAAAGCTTGTTTAAGATGTTAGCAACTAAACGTCTGTTCTCTAGATCATGAATATTTACGGTTTGAGGTTTCCCTCCTAGAAGATTATTACTGACAATGCTATATACTGACCTATCATATTCAGTCGTTGTTGTTAGCAACCGTATTTTATCAATCCCCTTAATCATAGTAAGCAACCAGGTACTAAAACCTTTGTTCAGATAATATATTTTTCTCTTACCACTTCTAGCATCCGAACATGCTGAAATAGGATGATTCACCTTCCCAACAAGACGATAAAACCATGAATTAGGAGTTTTGGATTTTCGAGTTACTGCAGTATAAATGAGGTCTACTATTTCCTTATCAAAATAACCAAACCTTAGTAAATGATAAAAGATGATAAGCTCCTCTTCTGAAAACGACAGTGAGATATTTTGCTTTTTTGAAACAAAATAAGAAGCTATTTTATTTCTCTGAGTGTAATGAATTTTATTTTTTTTATTTGAAATAAGTGAGGTAAAATCTCTATTTTTTATATCTTGCATTTTGTAGTCCTAAAATAGTCAATTAATAGGGTATATAGTCTGGTCTTTTTTCGAAGAGTATAGATATTATTTTTTAAGTCATGCTTAGCCTTTGATATAGACCTACTCAAGCATTCCTTTGTACCCGTAAAATACTGATTGATACTTTCATCTCCTCTCATTCATAACGTCGTAGTTTATTTTTATAACGATAATCCCAAAAAACATGGTTTATTCTATCTATATAGTAGTCACTATTTACTCATTTATGATTTACGAGTTTCTAATATTATTCATCAACCCTATAAATACAGTAAACTCTTATACTTTTGTTATCTGTATACTTTCATTCATAAAATCTGGTTATTACATAACACTTGTAACAACCGGTTTTATGGGGTTTTAAGCACTTAATAACTACTATTTGGATTCATTTATAATGGGTCGCTATAGTGTTCAGTATACCCTAGAATAGATTATTTTCAAGGGAGTGACATGGGTTGACTTTTAATATTCTTGCTCTATACTATTAGATATAATTAATAATTAAGGAGCAAATCATGGCAGGAAAAAACAAAAAAACTGAATCAGATTTTATTAAGGAACTTGAAGCTTTAGAACAACAAAAGAGAGAAGCTACAGAGCAACTTAAAGCCTATCTAAAATCACAAACAGATAAACTAGGCCAAGTCTATTTCGAATTGAAAAAGCTAGAAAATCCAGATATATCTATTGATGATTTAGTTGTTGAAACACAAAATAAGGTCAAAGAGGTAAAAGAGGAAATTAAGAGAAAAAGAGCAGAAGAAAAAGCAAGAAAGGATTCTGATAAGACTCATAAAGAAACGTATAATGACTCTCAAAATTAGAACAAAAGCAACGGAAATTTCCGTTGCTTTTTATGTTATCTAAAACCCCTCTTCCTCATCAATATCCATTTGTCCTACATTACTTTTTAAAGTTTTAGTTGCTTTCTCACGAGCTACACGAGACAGCTCTTGAGGTAATTCAAACTCTTGATTAGGGGCTTGAATATTTTGAGTATCGACTGTTTCGGGTGTAGATGATGGAGCTAGGATCACTCTTTGAGTTATCTCTTTATCCTTCAACTCACCAATATCATTTTTGCTATTTACAGTTTGTTTTTCTTCAACAACTGGTGGGTTCTCTGAGTTATTGACTTCTTCTTTTTGCTCAATATCCTCTGTTACCTCTTCTCTAATTGAAGTACCTTCTCTATGTTCTGTTATACTATCGTTGACTAAGATTGTTCTTTTAACTGATGGGGAATCATCTTTTTTACCAACTGTATCATTTACATTACTATCAACATTTGGCACCTTAACATCCATGATTGCTTGCCATTCTTCGTCAGTAAAATCACTTTCATAGAGGTGGCTTTCAGACTCTTTTTGAGCATAATATTCTATCACTTCTGCTCTCCACATTTTATAGGCTTTTGCAATTTCCGGTTCTTCCTCTCCGAGCCCATAAACCTTATTGAAAGGTGTATGTGAGACAAAAGAGTCCTTTGAAATATCCATTTCAAAATGCGGTGATGTTGTCAAATAAATCATATTTGAGACTTCATCATCACTGACGATTACACCACCAACTTGGAATTTCTCTAGGTTATTTGCATCTCTAGCAGTGAAGTTATCTTCTTCTACTACTTCCTCTGAAGTCGCACTTGAGTTCCCTTGATTTCCTGCTAAGAGATCATCGTTTGCTGCACGTTTGGTTTCTTTAAGAGCGTAATGTTTCCCTCCTGAACGAAGATTAATAAACTCTACAACCTTTGTTGAGGTTTGTTGGAAGGTAAAGGCATTACGATAAGACATCTTGATTGCATCAGCCCCAGATTCGCCAATAGAATCCCTAATTTGTTCGTCATGTTGGTAAGCATGCATAACTGGAACATGGAACTTACGAGACTCATCTAGGAAGTTACTATCATTACCTGGCATCAAGTAACCATTCTTTTCATCTTCATAAAAAGCAAAGAAAGGAGACTTATCTGGAAGACGTCTTTGAGCAGCATTTTGCATAACCAATGTTACCATCTGTGCTACCATTCGAGACTTTTCTTTACCAAGAACACCTTTAGCAGAATTGACCAAAATCATTCCACCTGTTTTTAAAACAATATCTAAATCTTTGGTACTTTGAGAGAAAAATACACGACGAATTTCTGGTGAAGATGATAGGTCATCAATAACTGCTTTTAGACCAGACACGTTAGCATCAAAGGTATAATAATATTCCTCTGTGTACGAATTTAATTGATGAGCATTGATGAAATAATCATAAGAACTTTGGAGGTTTTCAAGTTTATTTCTTTCATCATTAAATGCGTTTATAGCTTCATGAACATTCTCTGGTCTAAGGATAGTATCAAAGAGTTGTTCGTGTTCACGATTGTACTCTGATTCCTCTAACCACTTTTCTTTTTCCTGCTCTAAGAACTCTTCATGCTTTTTCAACGTTTCTTCAAAAAGCCTTTTCTTTCGATTCAGTAATTGTTCAAAAACGGCAATATAGGCTTCAATCCAATCGCTAGAACGTAACATATTTGAGAATTCAGTTAGTGTTGGAGACTTACCTTTTAACATATAATTTATTGGGGCATCTGGTATCAACGCAACCTCTTTAATGACCGTAATGATATTATCAGTAAGTTGTCCTTCTTGGTTAAGAAAGAAAGAAGAACCAGTCCCACTTGGATCACTAAATCGTTTAAATAAGTCTCGAACAGCCCCTTTTACCTGAGTAGTATCTCCATCCAAAATATTAATTGCACCAGTTCCTGGGTTAGTAGGATCTAGAGTCCAAATCATTTCATCAGGGAAGCCCATTTTATGTGCGTACTTAACAATTGTGCCATACATCGAACCTGATGGTTCAGTCATATAAATACCATTTGTAAGCTCTGCAGCATAACCATTGTTATACCACTGTTCCAACAATTCACGTCTTTTTTTCTTTCGTTCAAACTCTGTGTTAAAGAATTCTTCTTCCAGTTCTTCATCTACTTTCGTCAAATACTTACGATAGGATAATAGATAGTATTTCATATTTTCCATATCCTGTAGCATTGCTGGAATCAGAATCGTTGCCGATTTACCAGTACCAATCAAACCAAAGATAATAGTATGATAAGTCCTCTCATTAGCATGTAAAATCACTTGCTCTCCAGTTTTAGAGTTAAGCCCCATAACCAAATTCGCTTGACCTTTTTCATCTTGATTATGAACAATATTACTTAATACACTGTCTTGGAAGTAACGTCCTCCTAGCCATTGCTCAACCAATTTCTCGTAGGTTTTTTCAGCAATTCCAGTTGCATAACTATTATAAAAAATAAGACCAATTACTCCTATCGGAGTCAACAATAATAAACTGTTGAACCAGTCTGCTCCTATTATAGGTTTGAGAGTATGATAACTTAAAACAATACCTGTCTGACTTCCATTTGGTATTGACCAGGGCATATATTTGAGATAATTATCTGCTACATCATACATACGATTGATGAGGGATAAGATAAAGTTATTGATTGTTAGTACATATAATCCAGAAGATATAAGTACTGCTGCTAATGCTGCTCTTATAGCATACTTACCAATAATTTTCTTTCGTTCTGCTCGTTTTAAGGTATCATATTTTTCAAATAACACGAAAATTTGACGACTTGTAACATTACTGTGCCATACACCAATGTATAAAACTAAAGCCATATTAACGAACAAAAATATAAATAAAGATATAAATACCCAATTAGGCAAACGCCATCTGAAGATAAACATAATAATATTGAAAGCAAATAATCCAAAAGATATATGATATACCCAATCAATATATTTTCGCCAACAATACAGCAAGATATCTATTGTTCGCTTACCATTTGTATAATAACGATTAAAAAATAATTTCAAGATCTTCCGCATAAAGCACCTCTCTAGTAAGCAAACATTCTTTTCAAGAATTCCATAAATACAACAATAGCAATCGGACTTATTACTCCAAGTCTAATGAATAGATTTCGTCGAGGTAAGCTTGTTGTTTTCTTACCTTCTGTAATCAACCATTGATAGTGATATATGTATCCTTGTATGAAACCATATGCAGGTAATATCCCAACCGCTAGAATTTCTATTAGGGTAAAGACTTCTACGAAACTAATCATAGAGAAATCACCACTATGTGTGCCTCCCTTTGATATCATTGCGAGTCCATAGATGATGAAAATAGGGATAAATGTAACGATATATAAGAATAAAATTGATTTTAAGGCAAAATTTACTCCCATGATTTGTTTCTCTGGATTATTGATAGATTTAGCATAACTCCACCTACCGATACCGATGAAGACCAAGGTAATAGGTAAGACATACCGAATAAAGACTATCAGATAATAGACGATAGCATTGATATTGTGATGATTCATGTTCCCTCCTTGTTAAATTTTTCTGATCCGAACGTAAACAAAAAGTTCCCATTTCAGAGGGAACTATATGCAACTCAACTAGTGAAAAATGTTGATAAGATTTTACTGTTCACACGATTTGGATAGAAACTATTGAAACGTGATTTGATACGAAACAGACATTTTTTCTCTTCCGTATTCTGTGAATTACTGCTCACTTCTTCAGTTTTTTTAGCCACTCGACGCCCCCTGCTATTTGCGTCTACCCAGCGATAATGAGCATCTAGTATGACAACTGAAATTTCATCTCCTTGCTTAAAAGGAACCCGATTTAAAGAACCCGAGTCCTTCATTTTAATTTTGATTCCTGGAAAGTCAACCAACTCTACAGTATGTAGACTTTGTGGATCAAAACTGATAAATCGCACTTTAAACAATCGTCCTATGACTTTCTTATCATCAATCATCTCAATCAAAGCATCTTGAGGTGCTTCTTCGAGAACTTTCATATCTCCCTCGATACGAATATAGTCATGGATAATGTGACGTTCTCTTTGATTTGGACTTGGTTTTTGGGTATTGGCCCCAGTAATTTTAAATTCCACCCTATCAAAGACTGATACTACTTCGTCTAGGTTAACAAATGAAGAATCACACTCATAACTTACCCTATGTTTTGGAATGAATACCGTTTGTAATTTTTTGGTCATTACCATGATACCTGCATTGCTACCATTGTTAATAACGGCTGATACAATACCTTCATGAGTACGCTCTAAGATATTTTTTCTATCTCGATTACGTGAAGAGTTATCTTTACTCTTTTCAATTTGCTGAAGAAGTTGATAATTAGTTAACCACTCAGCTAACTCAATACTACCTTCAACAACATAGTTTGATGGGTTATTGATTGTGAGTTTATAATTGTCGATAGTTTGGATATGGATTTCAGTTAATTTACAAGGAAAAATCCGTCCAACCATTTTAAAGAAATCTTTTGGCTGGCGGAAGCCTGATTCAGTTTGTTTAATATAAACTGCTGTTCCAGAAAGTTCTCCATTTTGGATACGCCCTACTAACATATCGCAGAAAGCTACACCTTCACCGATAGGGCGACCATTTCTATTTCTAGGAATAAATGGCTGTGTTTCAAGCACATTTTCTACCACAACTGATACAACCTTATTAGTTGCTTGTTCTAACAAATACTCATCTTCAGTATTTCCAAGATCAATATATGGGAGTGTATAGTTTCGAATGATATCTGAAACTTCTTCTGGGACACATTCAATTTCTGGTTGCTCAAACCATTGTTCTTGTTCATCTTTCCTATCTGCAACAACCAATGTTTTAAATTTTTGCTCCCCTAAACTAGCATAATGGACGTTTTCATAACCGTCCTCTCTTATAAGTTTAAGTGCTTTCATATTTTTCTCCTTTAATGTCTTTTTTGACATTAAAAGCATAACAAAAAAGGTCACTACCTGTAAGATAGTGACCCCCCTTGACTTTTGTTAACTCATTGCGATAAAAAGCCCAACACCCAAGACTACAATTGGTGTAATTAAGGCGAAAATTGAAAAGATTTTCTTGGCGATACCGATGGTAACATATAAGAAACTCGCTAATGTAAGTAATAGAACCAAGATCATAAACATAATTCTCACCCTTTCTTCTGGCTCTGTTTTAATTATTATTATATAGATTTTTGATATCAATGCAAGGCTAGAGCACCCAAAATATAAAGGCAACTTCAAAAATTTTCATTGTGTGCCTCTGCATGATACCCACGTTTAATTGCGATCACGTCGATATCCTTTACAAATATATAATTCTCAGTTTTCTTAACGTCAAAAAAGCCCCCAGAAGAATATCACTTCTGAGAACTTTCTCATCAGTCTTAATGTGGAATAATTCTTGAAGTTGAGTTAATCCATCACTAATAACTAGTTTTTTATATTTTTCTTTCTATTATTTGAGATTATTCCAAAATGAGCCGTTGCTAAAGCAATAATACCTGCCCACTCAAAGCCATAACCATATTCACTACTTGTATTTGGTAAATAACCTTTAGTTCTTATGGTTGTTTCTTTTGATGAAAGAGGTTCTGAAGACGATTGATTCATCACTACTGGCTCTAACTTAGTATTTATCACAGTAGAAATCCCTTGAAGCTCTTTCGTAATATTATTACGTTCGATTCTATTAACCTCAATTGGTGCAACATCGGGAACTTGAGATACCTGTTTTGTGCCTCGATAAACCTTCTTAGCTTGTGGTTCAATACGTGATAATTCTTTTTCAGTACTTGACTGTAATTCACCATTTACATAGATGTCTGTGGTTTCTACCAAAACTTGCCCATCTACTGCTGCAACTTCTCGAATTTTACCTGCATCAAGACTTGCATCATTAACGTATTCAACCTTATCAGTCTTAAGAATTCGACTTTCTTGACGAACCTTGGTTTCAAGAATAGCCTCTGGTTTATTTTGCTCTATAGGGGCAACATCAGGAACTTGGGATACCTGTTTTGTGCCTCGATAAACCTTCTTAGCTTGTGGTTCAATACGTGATAATTCTTTTTCAGTACTTAATTGCAATTCACCATTTACATAGATGTCTGTGATTTCTACCAAAACTTGCCCGTCTACTGTTGCTATTTCTCGAATTTTACCTGCATCTAGACTTGCATCATCAACGTATTCAATCTTATCTGTCTTAAGAGTTCGACTTTCTTGACGAACCTTAGTTTCAATAATAGCCTCTGGTTTATTATGCTCTATTGGTGCAACATCGGGAACTTGTGATACCTGTTTTGTGCCTCGATAAACTTTCTTAGCTTGCGGTTCAATACGTGATAATTCTTTTTCTGTACTTGACTGCAACTCACCATTTACATAGTTATCTGTGATTTCTACCAAAACTTGCCCGTCTACTGCTGCTATTTCTCGAACTTTGCCTACATCTAGACTTGCATCATCAACGTATTCAATCTTATCTGTCTTAAGAACTCGACTTTCTTGACGAACCTTAGTAGTCATCTGTTGTTCTGTCAATTTACTTTGAATCAAATAAACCCCTAAAGTTGACGTGGTTAATGAAATATTCTTGTCCTTTTCATTCCAATTAAATGGTACCTCTTCAAAAGTCGACTTATCTTTTACATAATGTAACACCTTATAAGGTTTGCGACCTGAAATCACTGCTAGGTCAAGTTTAGCATCTTCGGATAAGGATACTATATTACCATCATCATCTAAAGCTTGAATTTCCATAAGAAGGTTATTATGATCACCAACCTTTTCTAAGATATCAGCATTAGTAACTTCCTTTTTAACAACCTTGCCAATTACATTTACATCATTTCCAGAAACTGTCACCGTAACAACGTTATCATCATCACTTAGAATTTTTGTGTCTTTTTCCCACTTAGCATAAAGCACCTTGTCACCTGCTTTATCGAACAATGTATTAAAGAAAGGTTCACCTGAGAAATTATCATCTAAATACCATCCTGTAAAAACGTATCCTTTACGAACAGGATAAGGCAACTCCGTATCTACATCAGTTTGGTAACTCCTTGGAACATCTCCCTTTAATATACCATCTCCAACTTTATAAGCTATCTTATAGGACAATGGTTTCAAGTTGAAATGTACTTCCGTCTGAGGTGGTGGTACCGGAAGCCAGTCAGACTCCTTAGACTCATATCCCTCTTTACTTACCTTGACTTTCCAGAATCCCTCTGGCACATCCCAAGCATACTCCCCATAAACTGTTGTTACCAAAGGATTAAACTGCGAATACTCACCTGCATCCCATAGAATTTCTTCACCGTTCTCTCCTCGATAATAAATCGTAGTAGTTGCACCAGTAATTGGATTCTTAGAAACATCATTTATTACAACACCCGATGGGTCAATCGCAAATTTAAAATCTGTGAGTGCTGTACTACTAATTCTTTCATTGATATCGATTGATTTTAAATCACCAATTCCCCTAAATTGATTTTTCGAGCTTCTAACTCCTTGTGATATGTAATATAAAAAATTGTGTATATCATGCTCACTTAATTCTCCATTTTCTGGATGAATTAGGTGCTTTTTTTCTCCTCTAGGCAAAAGTAAGTTAGGATGATCTCCTATTCCAATCCCTTTACGGAACGGATCACTAACTGGATCTCCTATAATACTGTAAGCTCTTGTTAAACCTGAAGTTCGTAATAACTCAAATATTTCCCTTTCTGATTTATAAAAATCATTAGAAAGCTGTTTCAATATTTTTTGTAAAGGTGTCAGTGAATTATTGATCAAACTATCAATCAATTGACTCTTCCAAGTAGCTAGTCCAACACCATTAAAGGTAACTACATTTTTTAAATTTCCTCTAATTAAATCTCTAGGATTGATAGCAGTATCAATTTTTTCATAATCCATAGAGATTAGTTTATTTGTTAACATTTCTGCTGCTAAAATATACGCAAGATAAGAACCTCTAGAATGGCCAACAATAGATACATCATAATTACTACCACTAGGTAACAATAAATTAAGAGATTTCTTTATCACTTCTTTATCTTTGGATATGCCACGCCAAATCTTAAAATAATTATCTATCCATTCTGGGCTTAAATAAGGTTTTTCAATACCAATATTTCCACCATTTCTCACCTCTTCATCTGTACCACGTATAGCTAAAACAATTTCTTTCGTCTTATCATTTACAAATCTATAAACATTAATATTTGCAACTCCTGGTAAGAAAACAGGGGAACCCAATAATCTCCAGTTTTCAAATAAAGCCTGGTCTAATCCTCCTATTTTTAACCCCTTATCTTTAAAACTCTTTGCAAGAAATATTTTTTTGATTTCTTCTTCTGGTTTATAACTTAATAATGAGAAAATTGCCAAATCACGGTCTCCTAGGTCCCAGGAGTTTCGATGTTTATCTACTATATCAGGATATCCATCCCCATCACTATCTAATATTAAAATTTTTCCAGCAGTACGTTGTGATAAATTATCCTGAACTTCACTACTATATATAGTTTCTGATGGTGCAACACCTTTTTCAAGATAAAGAGTCATTTTACCAGGAACATAATGAGTGTTTTCTTGGTCAAAGTAGCCAGTATAAACATATTTTTCTTTTTTAACATCCCATTTTAGTTCAATAACTTTATTTATACCTTCACGATTACTGACAAGATAAAGACTATCATTGCCACTAGTGTTCGTGTATTCCACCTCAAAATCAAATTGTCCACCTGGAATAAATCTGATGACTGGAACTTTGTCTTGATTCTCTTTCAAATTATAAGTGTAGCCATAATGACGCATGATAAAGTTCACTAACTCAGGATGTTTTTTCTCATAGCGAACTGTTGTTGTCTCACTGATTTCTCGACCATCTGATGATAAAGCCTTCACTTTGATTGTATATTCTTTGTTTTCTACAGGAGTGACCAGAGGTACATCAAGGGTATAACTTCCATCTTTTTTGATCTTGACTTGACCAACAACCATATCATCAAGATAAGCAATTACCTGGTCATTAGGGTCAGCTACTCCACTAATACGAGAGTAACTCCTTGATGTTACCTGACTAGCTGTTAGTGTTAAGACAGGTATATTAACATTGATAGCTCCAATATTTTCAGATAGTTTTTTTCTATCTTTTTGATAGGAAAGCTGTGCAAATAAACGAGCATTAGTGAGTTTTCTGTTTTCTGTCATAAGCATTAACTTAATCTTACCCACCTCTTCTGAAACTGGAATATCTAGATAACCATTAGAAACTGTTGCCGTTACATCTTGGCCATTTACTCGTATTTTACTTTCAAAAACTTTCGTTGTAGATGGTATATTGAGGTGAAGGACATACTTTCCATCATCACTTGATTTATCTTTTTTTATAGCGTACTTTAGGTCTAGACCTAAATATCCTTGTCGACGAGTACCTGTTGTCGTTGCCAGATAATAGGAATTGCTACTGTCTAATACTTTACTGTCATCATTTGCTACATTTTCATCACGAAGTTTAAAGTTAAGTTGTTTTTCAATCATATATTCTAAAGCAAAAGAATCCAGATAAACATGATATTCTACGCTTTCAGAAGGTGTATCCCAAGACTGAACGAAAGTTGTCAAACTTTTTGGAAGATACACAGACTTCAGTGTTGGAATATTGGCTAAAGTGTAATCATCAAGATAAGTCACACCTTCTGGGATCTCAATTGTTTCAAGCTTTGTGTTTCGAAAAGCTCCACTACCGATTATTTGCAATCCATAAGGTAAATTAATTACCTCAAGCGGCGTACTATTAAAGGCATAAGAGCCAATTTCCCTAACACTAGAAGGAACCGACATATTTGTCAACTGTGTCCCACTAAAAGCATAATTACCTATCTTCGTTAACGTTCTTGGTAACACTACTTCCTTCAAACTAGAAACTGAAAAGGCACCTGCCCCTATTTCAGTAACACCCTCTGGAATCACTAACTTTTCAATTCCTGTTCCTGAAAACAACGAACTTGGAATTGTCTTCCAATTTCCACGAAGCACTACTTCCTTGAGATTCTTCTGTCCATAGAATGGTGAACTAGTTGATTGTAACTCTGATGGCAGGCTAACTTTAGTAAGGGAATTGAAATCGTTTAAATAGTCAGTGCCAAAGGAATTATCACCTAACTTAGTAACACTGTCTGGAATATAAAGTTCTGTAATTCCTGTATCACCGAATGCTCTAGAACCTATTTCGGTGACTGTCTCAGGAATATTTATGCTCGAAATCCCTGAACCTTGAAAGAGACCGTCAGCTATCTTTGTTATGCCTTCTTCAAAATGAATTGTCTTGAGATGTTCTGAACCCACAAAAGCTCCAGAAGCATTACTCAAATTCTTTGGAATAACAACACTGCTTAAACTATCAATAGATCCAAAGGCTCCACTTCCTATAGATGTGACACTTGTTGGAAGAGTGATGTCTTTTAACTGTGTCCCACTAAAAGCATTATTGCCTATCTTCGTTAACGTTCTTGGTAACACTACTTCCTTCAAACTGGAACCTGAAAAGGCACCTGCCCCTATTTCAGTAACACCCTCTGGAATCACTAACTTTTCAATTCCTGTTCCTGAAAA
>NZ_JACLQK010000027.1:17352-25183 GCF_016648645.1 Streptococcus sp. 22.1
ATCTTCGTTAACGTTCTTGGTAACACTACTTCCTTCAAACTAGAACCTGAAAAGGCACCTGCCCCTATTTCAGTAACGCCTTCTGGAAGGGTAAGTTTTGTCAGCTGTGTCCCACTAAAAGCATAATTGCCTATCTTCCTTAACGTACTCGGTAATACAACTTCACTCAAACTAGAACCTGAAAAAGCATCAGAACCTATTTCAGTAACTCTATAATTAGAAATTTTTTGTGGAATTATAAGTTTTTTAATCGTTTCTTTTCGCTTGATATCAGTAATTGTAACTTCTTGATTGTGTATATCGTAAATTAAATTATCACCACTTTCCTCTTCATTATTACTATTAATAGAATGTTCTACTAGTGTTTCAGACTGGATTTTAACTTCAGCTACTGCCCCCTCAGAAGTTGGTGCATGCTTTGGAGCTTCCGACAAAGTTGATGGCACTAGCGTTTCAGAGCTGTCAGTTGACTTAGTTGGCACGACTTCAGAAAGACTAGCCAATATTGAGGTCTCTGTAGTCGCCACATCACTTGTAACTAAAGAAACAGTTGACGATTCACTCATCAAATATTCTGGTGTGGTTTTGTCACTTGAATCAACCTGTCCTGTAGTTGGTAAAGTAGCTACCTCATGCCCCCGATTATTTGTTCCTAAATTTTCACTACTTAAAGGAGAGGGGGAGTCCGTTAAATTAAATTTATTACTATCTGATGCCTCAATCGGGTATGTTTGAGCATCATCTGCAAAAACCACTGTATTCCCGATTGCCATACACGCACCAATTAATACCATACCCGCAACAGTTACCCATTGACCTGTTCGGCGTTTTCTTAGTTTTAAAACTTCCTTCATCCAAATATCTCCTATTGTAATAATATCTTTCAAGTTACTCTTTGACTGTCTTTTTGATTATCAAATTATTTATTCTTCGTAAAATCTGTCTTAATACTCCTTTCCAGAAAAGTCTGTGCTATACAAAGTAAAGGTTAAACCATTTCTCAAAAAATTCTATTCAAATATGGTAGGATAATTAATTTTTGCCGTCACCTAAACTAATACTTATACGTTGAAGTAGAACGTGACTAAATTGTTCTCAAACTTTTCATTACTTACAAATAAAATTAATCCTATTTTTGAAAGGCCGTAAAATTATGAAATATCTACAAATTACATTGTATGTCTGAAATAATCTGATAATTTACACCTCTTTAGTATTTTAACATAATCCTACTTTTTAAAAGGACGATTTTTATGAAAATTTGTTTTTAGCAAGCGTTTACAATCCTTTTAGCTACGCCTTTTAATGTTTTATTATTAAACAATCAGTTCATTAGACACAAAAAAGACAAACATTAGAAACGATGTTTGCCTTTTTTTAATTTATGTTCAAACGCTTACGCTGATTCTTATTTTAGCATAAAACATTCTATAGTCAATGTTAGTAATTACTTGTGGCTGTACCATCTAAGTAGTTAATATTAGCATTCTTTGAAACATTCTGAAGTGTGACCAAACTCACATTTCCATCACTCGTTGCTAATCCTGCTTCTGGTAGTTCAACTCCATATTGTGTCCCATTTTCATCAAAGGATGTCCAGTAAAGCGTTACAGTCCTAGGTACTAACTCATTGTCAGTATAGTTTGCAACAACACAATAATCTAAGTACATATTTTGGTTTTTCTTCAACCATTTGGCTAGTGCATTTTCGTAGTATAGCATACCGTTTGGATTATTAGCATCCGTTTTACTATCAGACATCGTTCCTGCATTCAAATAGCGCGTCATAGGTACTAGATTCTTTATTTCAGAATTCAATCCAGAAAACTGATAACCAATAAGATGCCCACGATTCATCAGATAAGCTTTTTTGACTTTTCCAGACTCATCTTCGTACTTAAAACGATAGTTATGCCAGCCGACTGGATCAACATTAATTTTACTTTCCCTATCATCTTGTGGTTTGTCCGAATACTTTAGTCTGATGTGACCATATGTTGCTCTACCAAGACTATCCAAATCTCCATTGACCATTAGCTTATGGTTTTCAAAAGGCAATGGACTGTAGCTGAAAGCATCAGACTTTACACCACTTGTTTTAGAAGAACTGTTTCCTGTTTCCGAAGATTCTGACTTGGGAATAAATCTCCCAAATAATTTTCCGACATCACTTGAATTGGCATGCTCCCCTTTACTAATAACATTAAAGCCACTAGATAAAATACCAGGTACATTAATTCCTTGGGACATACCATATCCAGCTATACAAAACATAACAACAATAGCTATCGGTATCCAAATCAGACTGCCAAGACAACCTCTTTTTTCATTGTTTTTTCTAAGCATAAGACCTCCTTAATTCTCTATAAATTCATTATAGACTTAGGAGTCACTATTCGTAACCCAGTGACATAAAAAAGACCTTAAGTGGTCTTTTGACTAATCTGGAGATAAGTTCATACTATCAATCAATAAATCTTATAAGGTGATTCTTATCTAAACTATATCCTTGTATTTCAGCAACTTTCTTAATATCACCTGTCTCTTTATAAACAATAGAGGCGTGGCTGTCTTTTAAAATACTAGGAGTAATTGCCTTACCATAAGCATGTCCAATGTTCTTTGCCAAATGACCTATTGTATTTCTCCCCATAGGCTTTTTCAACACAGTTAAAAATAATGATGGTATAGAAGGGTCTAAGTCCCAGCGTCCACGTCGTTCCTTAACAAATGGAGCAATGTAAGGAATTGTGAAAGGAAGAAAACGAATAAACTGTTTCTCGTTGTTCCTAACAACCCAAATTCCTTTTTTACGCATATCAATATCCCTAACTGTCAAGTTTACAACTTCTTGAGTACTTGCTCCAGTACCAATTATGATCGCAAATATAGCAATATTTCGCTCTTTCTCCTTTTCCCAATTATCAGCCTTTTTCTGAGTTGGTAGAGTTGTAACGTAACTGTTTGCCATGAAATCAAGCAAGCTTTCTAGCTCTTGCTGCGTATACAAAATAGTATTCTTCTTTGATTCCGAATATATAATGTTATGGTAACTCTCTTTATAAACAATCTTCCATTCATCAAAAACGTTACGATAAAATAAAGGCATACCTCTCTCAACTGTAAAAGAGGTATTCGTAAGGAAACTCCAAAAAGCTGCTAAAGTATAGAGTATGAATCTTTTCCCTGCTGGTTTCAGACGTAAATTTGCCAAATAATTTTGAACAAATTCTCGTGGTAATTTTTCTAAGTCTGTCAATGATAGGGAGGCACCCTCTTTATCAATCGTAATTGCATAGCTATTTAAAAATTTCTGGATCACTGACAAACGTTCAACCATTTTGGGAGAAGGCTCTTCGACATCTACTTGAAGGTAAGATATATACTCATCTATAATATCTGGTAATTGCCTTCTGAGTGCTAGATATTTATCTTTCTGTTTTGACATAATTCTCCTCCTCTCAATAATGATAGCAATTAACTACAGGTTTACCACTACTTATTTTTAAACCTATTATATCATACAAGATTGCATGTTGATTTTAGATTTAACTAGTATAAAAAATCTCTAAAACAAAATAGCGATACATCGTGTATCGCTATTATATATATAATCTATCTACAAAAATACATCTGAAGTTATACTTTAAAATAATCAAGTATCTCAGTCAAGAGTTGTTCTCTTGTCTCTTCAAAGTGGCTATCAGACAGTGACTCTAAACCTTTATCTTTAAGTTCCCACAGCTTCTCTTGCAACAGTTTCTCTGCTAAATGTTTAATATCCGCCTTGTTATCTTCGTCAGGCGTCTTTGAGAGTTCTATTTTAATTGCTGATTTAACTGCTACTACTACTAGTCCTAAACGGTCTTTTTCATCCGTTCCATTTTCATAGTTTGGCTCAGACCAGTCTGGAACATTTGAAGGACGATTATCCTTATTAGTTGGATGACTATCTCTCAAATCTGAAAGTTTTGTGTACCCTGCTACTTCCCATTTATTGAGCAACGTTCTTGTCCAACCGAAAGTACGGTTTGCATCACTTCCTGTTCTTTCCAACGCCTCAATAACTAGTTCATGGTCCATTGTTTCAAGCCAACGTTTGAGTTGATTTTTATTATTGTAGTTGTCAGCCTTGCTCCCTTTAGGAAAAACTGTGTAGAATTTCTCCATCACGATAGCCATCTTACGTTTGAAGTCTAACTCCTTCTTCTTCTCAAAGGTAATGACTTTATCGTTTGTTGCAACAATACGTCTCAAATCGTCATCGAACGGTTTAAACCTAAATATATAGTGGGTAATTGATTTTCCTTTTTTGATTCGCTCTACTGTCAAATCTTGTATTACAGGAAGGCCATGCTCATCAACTAATAGCGTATTGATTTCATCCATTGCTTGCTGCAGCTTAGTACCTTTCGAACGAAGTAAACTTGGACTATCCAAGATCAAAACTTCTTGCTCTAGTTCTTCAGCTGTATCTTTTACAAAACCTGTTTTACGCCAGTCTGCTAGATGTCTAAATAATCGTTTAGAATACTTACTCTTCAATAGGTTATGGTAGTCACGTCCATACTGAATGTACTTAGCTTTTTTACCCCACTCTGGGTTGTTAAAAAGGTCTTGAACTGTACGCCTGACCGCTACTTTTACTTTTGCTCCATCTTCTGTAGTTACTTCATCATATTCAGTATATTCCGCATCAGACAGGTGGATTTTAATGAGTTTATTTTCGTGGTCTACTCTAAAGGTCTTGAACAGTGGGATGGAGGTGTAAGAGACAACCTTACCATCGACAACCTTTTCGGGATGTCGATATACAATTTTAGTCATTCTTTCCTCTAGTTCCTCAACTGTAGTTTCAAATCGCTTACCAGTCCTAGGAACAATTTTTTGTTCCCTAGAACTGTAAAATGTATTACCTGCTAGCATTGCCAGACTCGAATAAGAAAATATTGCTGCTTCGTTTTCATCATAAACATCTCGCAACTCACCAAATATAGAGTAAATCATATTTTCTTGAAGAGGAGAAAGGTCGCCAAGTTGGAACATTTGGGTAAACTTATTATCATATTTGATGATCTCTCTGAACTCTCTATTCTCTACCAAATGCTTCTACCTCTCTTAGTTCATTCATCATACATTTTGGTTGTATTTTAAATAAAAGTAATTATTTTACTACAAGCTAATTACTTACTGCAATATGTGACAGGGTATAAATATATTAATTTACAACCCTTTTGTATGACATTATATCACTAATATTCTGATTTTCATAGTATTTTTTAAAATTTACAACCATTTTGTAGGATATACCTGCAATTTTATATGACATACATGCATTTTTGTTGACTTAACATACAACTTTATAGGATATACATACCGTTTTGTAGGATACGCCTACAATTTTATATGACATACATACATTTTTGTAGACTTAACATACAACTTTGTGTGACTTTCATGCAAAGTTATATGATATACCTACCAATTTGTAGGATATACATACAGTTTTATATGATAAAGGTAGGCTTAGCTCAGTAATAGCAAGGGTTTCAGGAGTTCTACTACTTAAACTATAATTAACTACTTAGTTACTATTATTAACCACTTAATACTACTTAATACTATTTAAACTATTATTACTAAATGTTCTTAATCATAATTGAAACCGTAAAATCAAAAAAATTCTTTGAAAAAATTACGACTTATATAAAGAATAAAAAGTGTAGAAATACCTACACTTTTGTATGATATAAAATAAAGTTTTCCTACTTAAAACTCATCTCAGTTTCCACCAATGTGTTAAACAATTCCTTTTGTTCTGGGTCTAGAAGTTGGTACACCTGGTCTAACATTTCAGTGAATAGCTTATCAGATCCACCGCGTTTAGGATAATTGCCATTTTCTCCTTTAAGGTCTTTTTTGTTTAAAACAGCTCTTAGTGCAGAAAAACGTGACATTGATAATTGTGTCATATTGAGATTTGCACGTGATTTTTCTTCCACTGTTTTAGCTGGTTCCAGTTTTGTAGGAAGTTTATTTTTTTCCTTTTTCTGAGTGACATTGTTTACTTTTTTAGGGGCAACAGCAGCTTTTTTTGGTTCTACACTTTCTTCAGTTAGATAAGCAATATCATGCTTTTCCTTAAGTTTATCAATTACTACTTCTTCAATTTCTTTCCCTTTAAAAAAGCGTTCAAATAATTCTTTAGCTGTTGTTCGGTCATTTGATTCAACAGCCGTTAAAAGGTTATTAAAATTTCTTTGTTGGATTGTATTAAGCTTTTTCGCCATTGTGTTCTCCAATCGTCTTAATTAGTTCATTCATAACATTTGTGATTTGTTTTTTAGGGATGCTATAGCCACTATTTGTGAAAACATTTGCTTGATTAGCAATCATATCTTTGTATTGTTTATTATTAAACAAGTATTGCTCAAAAACCTTGGTATTATGCTCTTCAGCAATTTCTTCAAGAGTTGCTACTGCTTCTCTTGCTTTGATTTGTTTAATTGATTTTTTACCAAAGCTTGGCCCTTTATCAACCTGTGTTATAACGATTCCAGCTATAACAATATCAATTCCAAAGAAAGAGAACCCTTCTTGAACAGCTTCAATATCTTCGATGGTATCTTTTACCCCTTCAACCCCAAACTTATCAGGTGTTGTAGGAATAAGAACGAAAACTTTCGAATTTGTAAAAAGAGAACTTGTTGTAGAAACACCAAAAAAAGGAGGTGTATCAAAAAGTACAAAATCGTAGTAGTCATTGATATCTTGTACAACATTTCTTAAACGAAAATCTCTATCTTTTAGTCCTGATGCTTCACTCTCCCAGTTTTTCATAAGCTTACTTCCAGGAAGCAAATCATAACCGTCAACTGGCACAATGGCATCAGCTACTTCTACTTCTTTTTTTAGTACATCATAAATTCCTTTATGTTCGGCTTCGTTTACTCCTGCCGCTGTAGTAAGATTGCATTGACCATCAAGATCTCCTGCACAAGTTTTATAGCCAGCGTCTCCTAGAGCTTGAGCCAGTAATACACTTAAAGTTGTTTTTGAGGCTCCTCCTTTCTCGTCCATCATTATGACTGTATTTGCAACCATAGAAACTCCTTTCAATCCATTATGTACGATACACTATGTATAACAAAACGATACATATTATTAACTATTTAAAGTATACCATATAGAAATCTAATAGCAAGTATTATGTAAGATATATCGTAAACAATACAAGATACACTATGTATAGCTTATAATGGATTATTGATAATCAGCGTGTTACGCATTAGCTAATACATAGTGTATCGTTTATAATATACTATTTCAAAAGAAAGCATATGATAATCAAAACTAGACAAGAATAAAACACGATACATTATATAAAATAAACGATGTATCTTATAGACATATAAGATACATATGGTAACGATAGATAGGATATATTACTATATTCAAGTTTCCTTCAAGCATTACACATTACACTATACATATCATCACTATACATAGTGTAGTGTAAAAAAAGAAATTGCACTTTTTAGTGTAATATAGACGATGTAATATATATCGTTAAATGATATATTGCTAAGTATTATATAGTATATCTTTCATCCACTCCTATAATAAAGGAGAATATTTTTATTACAACACGATACATAATACATTATGTAGTGTGAATAATATATAGCTTTTATATTTATCGTATATAGTAGGTAATATACGATACATTATTATAGTGTACTATAGACGATGTAATATATATTGTTAAAAAATGTATTGCTAGGTATTATATCGCATATCTTTTATCCATTCCCTTAATATACTAAATAAG
>NZ_JACLQK010000028.1:0-21434 GCF_016648645.1 Streptococcus sp. 22.1
TACATTAACTATTAATTAATAAGAAGAAAAATAATATATAATTATGAGTCATATTTCATTGGACTTATATGATTATTTAGAGGAGTATTTATTAATTCAATAAATTGTTTTGAAAAGACTTCTGGGGGAGTGGGAAAAGGTTCAGTAATCCAGGTTTCTATAATACTTAATACACAATTCACAATATAATTTGATAAAGCGTCGTTATGTAGGAACGAGTGGCTTAAGTTAATAGGTGCATTTAGTAGCCAGTTGGAATATTTTTCGCGTAAATAATTTCGCCAATTAGGAATAGCAGATGTAGAGTAGATACAGCGGAGCCAATCTCTATATTTATATAATTCTGGAATAATAACTTTTGAAAAGAAAACTTCGATTGAAAGATTGTGCTCTTCGAACAGTAAAAATTGTTCGTTTATAGTAGTATCTATGGATTGCATGATGAAATCTATTATTTCTTCATAGCTTTTGAAATGCTTTTGATATATTGCTTGTCTCGAAATCTTTGCCTCGTTAGCGATCTCAGTTATACTGAAACTTGAGCGTTCTGGATATCGTTCTGCTAGTTTGAAGAACGAGTTAATAATCTTCTCTTGAGTTCCCTTTACCATATTAAATCCTAAAAATTTACAAACTGTCAAAAAATTTATGTTTAAGTTATATTCTAAATAGAAAAAATATAATTTACAAGTCTAAAATGTTGATAACGTGTAAATTTTTTTGATATGAAGATCAAGATTAATGATGAGTATTATCATGTATAATGGAAGGGAGTGTAAATTAACTAAAATTCTTTCCCATTTTTTAGAAATAGTAAGTAGTGATATAGAAAGGAAAATATGAATACAGTTGCAGTAGAAGTAAAACACTTATCTAAGAAATTTCAAATTGATAAAAATAAAGACATTTCGGTTCTTAGAGACATTTCTTTCGAAGCGAACTATGGTGAGTTTGTTTCTATACTAGGAGTAAGTGGGTCTGGTAAGTCAACCTTGTTAAATTGTATATCGAGTTTATCAGCACCAACAGAGGGGGTTGTAAAGGTTAATAATTGCAATCCTTATCAATTAAAGAATAGTAGATTATCAAAATTTAGAAGAGAAGATATTAGTTTTATTTTTCAGTCTTATAACCTACTTCCAGCTCTTCCAGTTCTGGAGAATGTAGCTTTGCCTCTTAGATTGTCCCATAAAAAAGTATGTAGAGACGATATTCAGACATTGTTAGATAAGATGAATTTTAGAGCTGATTTGATGTCTCCGGTTTCTTCGTTATCTGGTGGAGAAAAACAGAAAGTAGCTATTGCAAGAGCTATTCTTTCAAAAACTCGTATTATATTTGCAGATGAACCGACAGGTGCATTGGATAGTACGTCAAGGAAGATTATTTTTGAGATGTTAGCTGATTTAGCCCAAGAGGGAAGATGTGTCATTATGGTGACCCATGATATTGAGTTAGCAAGTCAAACAGATAGGGCTCTAATCTTGAAAGATGGCAAAATCTATCAGGAATTGTTCCACCCCACAGCTGAAGCTCTTTATAAGGCATTAGAGATAGAAAATAGTGGGGGTTAACTTAAAATGTTCAAATTAATTTATTATCAATTTAAGTATTCAAAAAAACAGTGGCTTGGAATGTTCCCCCTATTTTTCGCTTCGAGTTTATTAGTTGGGATGTGTCTGTCTGTAGCATTTAGTACCATAAAGTATCAGCAAGTATTTCGAGATGTTGGGAGTCCGACCTTATTATTTGTAGGGCCAGTTCTTTTTGGAGGATTTACTTTATTATTTTTGGTTTCTGGTCTGATCCGACTATTTTTGAATTTAGCAAAAGAGGATTATCGCCAATGGTCAATAAATGGAGGAAGTCGAGTTCAGTTGTCGTTATTGATTAGCGGACAACTTACTATTTTTGCATTTTTAGTAAGTATAGTAGGAAGTTTTTTCTCAATTTTTTGTGCAAGATTTTATTACAGTTATGCGCAATATCTGGGTGGAGAAAAATTATTACCAACTATACCGATTGATTTCAGTATGTCAGCGTTCCTCTTGACCATACTTATAATTTGCCTACTTGCTTTCATAGGTAGCTTTCTTTACTTATATAAAATTCTAGGGAATGCAGTTTTGCTTGGTGATAGATTTGACTCTAAAAACCACTTTGTTGTTAAGATAATAAAGGTATTAGGCTTTGCTATTAGTTTAGGATTCTGGTTAAAATTGCTTATTCCATTCTTCACAGTATCTGTAAACAAGCCTAATGAAAACTTATTATTCAGATTGGATGACTCAATCTTACTTATCTTAGTTATGCATTTGTTTTTGTTGGCCTTCATTTCACCACATATTCAAATTTTTCTAACTAAAATTTTATTAGCTTGGCGTTCGTCTTATGGTTTTGTAATGGCAAAATGGATTATTCTGAAGGATAAAGAGTATTTAAAGTCATTAACAGTATCTATTTCGATAATAGCAATCTTAATATCAGAATTAATGATTTATTCTGACATTGCCTACTCAAATCTAGCAAAGAAAACAGCATCAGTTGAAATAAATGCTGTTCTACTATTTTTTGTAGTGGGACCATTAGTAGTTGTGATAGCCAATCTTATTTCTATTACCGTTCTTTCTTCAGTCAAAGAAAAAGAAGAGAATCTGCAATGGGAGAGAATTGGAATATCACATAAGCAGACTGTAACTATTAGATCTGTACAAGCAATAACATATGCAGTTATCATGCTTATTAGCACAGTCTTCTTCAATATTATTTTCTTCGTATTAATGCATAAAGAAGCTCTATTATTAGGGATCAAACAGATGAATTATGGAACTATTATTTATTATCCAATTATTATTTCTATAGTTATGTATTTGTTTGTTTTTATTACCAAAAGTTGGTTTGATGTTAAAAATAAAGCAAATTGATATATTATAGGGCTTTTTTAGTTCTTCTTTTTATGTATTTTATTTACTAGTATAAACAGGGTAAAATGGATGGGTAAAAGTACATTTACTCTGTTTTTTTCTGCCCATAATCTTTTTGAAAATCCCTCTCTTTTGTGATATGATTAAGGTAATTATGTTCTCAAAATTGAGACTAGAAAATCAAGAAAAGAAAACGGTATACCTATGTCTAAACAAACCCTTATCCTTCTCTACGGTGGACGTTCAGCAGAACGTGAAGTGTCTGTGCTCTCAGCTGAGAGTGTTATGCGTGCGGTGGATTACAGCGCATTTGAGGTTAAAACCTACTTTATCACTCAGTCTGGTGATTTTATCAAAACACAAGAATTTACAGAAACACCAGGTGATGACGAGAAGCTCATGACTAATGACACAGTAGTGGCTAGTCAGGCAATCAAACCAAGCGATATTTATGAGGAAGGCGCTGTGGTATTCCCTGTACTTCATGGTCCTATGGGTGAGGATGGTTCTATCCAAGGTTTCCTCGAAACCCTCAAGTTGCCATACGTTGGTACTAATGTATTGTCATCAAGTGTGGCTATGGACAAGATTATGACCAAGCATATTCTTGAAGTTGCAGGTGTCCCTCAGGTTGCCTACACAGTTTTCATCGAGGGTGAAGATTTGGAAGCGGCAGTAGCTGAGACGCTTGAAAAATTGACCTTCCCAGTGTTTGTCAAACCTGCTAACATGGGGTCATCTGTTGGGATTTCTAAAGCTGAAAATGAAACAGAGCTTCGTGCAGCGATTGATTTGGCTCTCAAATATGATAGCCGTATCTTGATTGAGCAAGGTGTGGTTGCCCGTGAAATCGAGGTTGGTATCCTTGGCAATACAAATGTCAAAACGACTGATCCAGGTGAAGTAGTCAAAGATGTGGCTTTCTATGACTATCAAGCCAAGTACATTGACAATAAGATTACCATGGACATCCCAGCTCACGTGCCTGCAGAAGTCATGACGCAAATGCGTGCCTATGCGGCTAAGGCCTTCCGTGCCCTAGGTGGTTGCGGTCTTGCCCGCTGTGATTTCTTCCTGACCGAGGATGGAGCCATCTACCTTAATGAGCTCAACACTATGCCAGGTTTCACCCAATGGTCAATGTACCCACTTCTTTGGGAAAATATGGGACTTTCTTATTCAGACCTTATCAAGGAATTGGTAGCCTTGGGACAAGAAATGTTCGATAAACGTGAAAGCCATTTGATTTAAGAAATATGATCTAGAACACAGACATCTTAGTCTTGGAGAAATCTCTGAGACTGAGGTGTTTTTTTCTTTACAGAAATCTAGATTTTATTTATATCTTTTCTTTATCACCTCGATAAAAAATACATATTATCCAAATAATCTAACAGGTGGTAGAATAAATCTAACGTTTCAAATGAAATAGAGCAATTCGTTCGTGTTTGATGAAGATTTGCGTATCACAATGATTATCAGAGGCGAGTGAAGGTCAAAGGGCTAGAAGTAGATGGCAGTCAGCAAGTGTTGACGAAATTTTACACGCCCTTTGTATCTTGTAGAATTGAACATAGGCTAAATTCCTAGAACAAAAGATAGACTTCCTAGTGTGCCAGCACACCTCGTCAGTTTCCTATTTGTTTTACGGAATTTTACACGCCTTTTGTATCTTAAATGAGGAGGTAAGTTTTGGACTGGTCCATTGTTCAACAGTATTTGCCCTTTTATCAGAAGGCATTCTTTTTAACTTTACATATTGCCGTTCTGGGGATTCTTGGTTCCTTCCTTTTGGGCTTGGTGGTGAGTGTTATTCGTCATTACCGAGTGCCGATTTTGAGTCAGCTTTCGACGGCTTATATTGAGTTATCTCGTAATACGCCGCTCTTGATTCAGCTTTTCTTTCTCTACTTTGGCTTGCCTCGTATAGGTTTGGTTCTATCCTCAGAGGCTTGTGCTGTGGTAGGTTTGATTTTCTTGGGTGGTTCCTATATGGCGGAGTCCTTCCGAAGTGGTCTAGAGGCTGTTAGTCAGACCCAACATGAAGTGGGCTTGTCTATTGGTTTGACGCCGTTCCAAGTCTTTCGCTATGTGGTCCTTCCTCAGGCAGTAGCTGTGGCGTTGCCGTCATTTAGTGCTAACGTTATTTTCCTTATCAAGGAAACGTCAGTATTCTCAGCGGTAGCCTTGGCGGATTTGATGTATGTGGCTAAGGATTTGATTGGTCTTTACTACGAAACCGATGTGGCTCTAGGCATGTTGGTGGTGGCTTATCTCTTGATGTTGCTGCCGATTTCTCTAGTCTTTAGTTGGATTGAAAGGAGGTTACGCTATGCAGGATTCGGGCTTTCAGGTTCTTCTTCAGGGGAATAATTTCCTACGTATCTTACAAGGTTTAGGCGTAACTATTGGGATTTCCATCGTTTCGGTGCTTCTGTCCCTTTTATTAGGAACCCTTTTTGGAATTGTCATGACTTCTAAATCTAAGATTGTACGTTTTTTGTCACGTATTTATCTGGAATTTATTCGTATCATGCCCCAGTTAGTCTTGCTCTTCATTGTTTATTTTGGTCTGGCTAGGAATTTTAACATCAATATCTCAGGCGAGCTATCGGCTATTATCGTCTTTACCCTATGGGGAACGGCTGAGATGGGTGATTTGGTGCGTGGGTCAATCACGTCACTACCTAGACACCAGTTTGAGAGCGGAAGGGCCCTTGGCTTGACCAATGGCCAACTCTATACCTATGTGATTATCCCACAAGTCTTGCGTCGCTTGTTGCCTCAGGCTATTAACCTGGTGACGCGTATGATTAAAACTACGTCCCTGGTGGTTTTGATTGGCGTAGTTGAGGTGACCAAGGTTGGTCAGCAGATTATCGACAGTAACCGCCTGACTATTCCAACAGCTTCTTTCTGGATTTATGGCACGATTTTGATTCTTTATTTTGCCATTTGTTACCCAGTATCTAAGCTGTCTACTTATCTTGAAAATCGTTGGAGGAATTAAGATGACAGAAAGCATTTTACAAATCAAGGATTTGAAAAAGTCCTTTGGGGACAATCAGATTCTCAAAGGCATCTCCTTGGATGTTAAACAAGGTGAAGTCGTTGTTATCCTGGGTTCCTCAGGTTGTGGGAAATCGACCTTGCTACGTTGTATCAATGGCTTGGAGACTATTCAAGGAGGGGATATTCTCCTGGATGGCAAGTCTATCACTGGTAGCAAGAAGGATTTTCACCTGATTCGTCAGAAAATTGGCATGGTCTTTCAAAGTTATGACCTCTTCCCGCATTTGGACATCCTGCAAAATCTGATTTTGGGGCCGGTCAAAGCTCAAGGGCGTAATAAGGAAGAAGTCATTGCGGAGGCTGAGAAACTTTTGGACCGTGTGGGACTTTTGGACAAGAAGCATAGCTTTGCGCGACAACTGTCAGGTGGTCAAAAGCAACGTGTAGCCATTGTCCGTTCACTGCTCATGCATCCTGAAGTTATTCTCTTCGACGAAGTGACGGCGTCGCTTGACCCTGAGATGGTTCGTGAAGTCCTGGAACTAATCAATGACCTCGCTCAAGAAGGGCGTACCATGTTGATTGTAACCCATGAGCTTCAGTTTGCGCGTGCCATTGCTGACCGTATTATCTTTATGGATAAGGGTGTCATCGCTGAGGAAGGGACTGCTGAAGAATTCTTCAATCATCCAAAGACACAGCGAGCTCAAGAGTTCCTCAATGTCTTTGACTTCAGCCAGTTTGGTGCCTATTTGTAACCCATTGTTTTTAGTAAAAAATATAATATTTTAGGAGATATTTATGAAATTAACAAAGAAAATTTTTGCCCTATTAGCCCTCGTCTTTGCCTTGGTGGCAGTGACTGCTTGCTCAAGTAACAGTAGCTCTGGTAAATCAACAGCCAAAGCACGTACTATTGAAGAAATTAAGAAGAGCGGTGAACTCCGTATCGCCGTTTTTGCGGACAAGAAACCTTTCGGTTATGTAGATAACAAGGGTGCTTACCAAGGTTACGATATTGAACTTGGTAATCGTTTGGCTAAAGACTTGGGTGTTAAACCTAAATACGTCTCAGTAGATGCGGCCAACCGTGCCGAATTCTTGATTTCAAACAAGGTAGATATTACGCTTGCCAACTTCACAGTAACTGATGAACGTAAGAAACAAGTGGACTTCGCTCTTCCTTATATGAAAGTCTCAATCGGTGTGGTGTCACCTAAAGACAAGGTCATTAAGGACGTTAAAGAGCTTGAAGGTAAGACTTTGATTGTTACTAAGGGGACAACTGCTGAAACTTACTTTGAAAAGAACTACCCAAATATCAAATTGCAAAAGTATGACCAATATAGCGACGCTTACCAAGCCCTCCTTGATGGTCGTGGCGATGCCTTCTCAACAGATAATACAGAAGTTCTTGCTTGGGCTCTAGAAAATAAAGGTTACGAAGTTGGAATCACATCACTTGGTAACCCAGATACCATTGCCCCAGCCGTTCAAAAAGGTAACAAAGAACTCCTTGACTTTATCAATAAAGACATTAAGAAACTTGGCGAAGAGAATTTCTTCCACAAAGATTATGAAAAAACACTTCACCCAACCTACGGTGATGCAGCTAAAGCTGATGACCTCGTGGTTGAAGGTGGCGAAGTGAAATAAGACTAATTCCTCTCTAAGGGGAAGTCTTGCTTAACAAGAATAAAACACCACTCCGTGCCTATCTAGTCCAGCTAGAAGCAGGAGTGTTTTTTTGTTTTAGGGTGATTTTTTTCTCACCTTTTTGCTTTTTATGTTTCTCCACCCAATGACAATAATTGACAAGAAAGCGGTTTCCACCATTCCCCAAAAAAGAAAAGAGTCAATATAATCAAAAAAAGTTTTGCGTTCACCATAGACCGAGGTAGAGCCATCTTTCCAAGTAATGATTTTGTCCCTATCATCAATCCTTTTGTAGGACTCATCATTATAAGTCAAATAATGATCCTTCCGTACATACATATTCAAATAGTTATAGCCGTGCTTTGTGGGAAGGTCTGAAAACAGACTTTCCTTGGCGTAAACTTCAATGTAAATGGTTCCATCTTTAAGACCTTTAGTTTTCTGAGTTCGAGCATTTTTGATAAGGAGTTTTCCATCTTGTACAATCTCCCAATCGTACTTACGACTTCTTCCTCCTTCGTTATAGGAAATAGCAAGCTTGTGGTTTTCAGACTGCCATAGCCCGTAGATACTATTTTCACTGATACCATCATAAAAGAATCTAATATAGATGTTGACTATAGGTACCATGATTAGAAAACAAATACTCAAAATCTTGACTAAACGGTCTTTGAATTTACCCCAACGTGCTCGCCATCCAGTTTTGTACTTTTGTGTTCTTCGATATTCATTTTGTGAATGGTCACTTATATTAATTTTCTGTCGGTCAGCGTATTTTCTCTTTAGTTGATGCCTCATTTAGCCTATTTTTCCTTTTTAGATTTCTTTTTATTCTCCAATCGACAAAAATGACATACAAAATCATAGAACCAATAATTCCAAATACGATATAAGGTTTCAGACAATCAAACAAGGTTATTCGTTGACCATAAAGGGATTTTGAACCATCATTCCAGGTAATGCTCTTGTTTTCATCATCAATCCGTTTGTAGGATTCGCCATCATAGGTCAAATAATTGTCTTTACGGACATACATATTTAAATAGTTGTAGCCGTTCTTTGTGGGAAGGTCTGAAAACAGGCGTTCCTCAGCGTAAACTTCAATGTAGAGGGTCCCATCCTCTAAGCGTTTAATATCATCAACGCGTGCATTTTTAATGAGGATATTTCCATCTTGAACAATATCCCAATCACGCTTACTTCCCTTTGAACCATCTTTATATGATATGGCAAGCTGATGATTTTCAGATTGCCACAGACCGTAGATACCATCTTTAGAAACCCCATCATCAAAGAAAATACCATAAATAATGAGTATAGGTAAGAGGATTAGGAAACCTATCCCAACAATGTTGGCTAAACGGTCTGTAAATTTATCCCAACGTGCTCGCCATCCAGTTTTGCGTTTTTGTTCTTTTCGATATGCTTTTTGTGAATGATACTTTCGATTGAATTTCTTTCGGTCAGCGTATTTTCTGTTTGTTTGGTGTCTCATTGAGTTTTTCTCTCCTCTTTTGCCGAGCCTCTAAAATAACAAGAAAGAAGCCCAGTCCCAGAATTCCACGATAGATAGTTTGAACAATTGTAGATAGGTTGGTTTTCCGTTCACCATAAGGGCTGGTAGAACCATCTTTCCAAGTGATAGTCTTGTTTCCAGAATTGATACGCTTGTAGGACTCGCCATCATAGGTAAGATAATTGTTTTTGCGAAGATAGAAATCTATGTAGCTGAAGCCGTCCTTGGTAGGTAGGTCTGTCAGGTAGCCTTCCACAGTGTAGAGCTCCATGTGAAGAGTCCCGTCATTAAGCCGCTTGACCGGGCGAGTTCTAGCAGCATAGATAATATACTTACCATCCTGTACGACTTGCCAGTCGATATTTCCTCGTTTCTGAATATGCTTATAGGAAATCGCTAACTTATGATGATTAGACTGCCAGAGACCATATATGTTATCTTCATTGACTGTATAATGATCATAATAATAAAAGCCACCCCAAAGCAGTGCAAGCAGCACTAAGATAATCAATTCAGATGTTGGCTCTAGTGGGATGATCTTTCTCCAATCAAACCGCCATCCTTTAGGTTCTTCAATACTTTGGCAGTCGCTATTTATATTTTCCTCTCCTTTAGAGAGAGTGATTAATTTTTTCTTTGTCATGCCTAATCCTCTCATCAACCATTGTAACAAATTCATCTCCCAAGCAAAAGCTAGCCTGATTTGTGATATAATTGGGAGTGATTGCGGGCAAGAAAATCTTATTTCTTGCCAGACTTGTAAAAATAAAACAGAGGATTTTAAGATGAAACTGACACTCCATGAAATTGCCAAGGTTGTTGGCGCTAAAAATGATGTCACAGCCTATGAAGATGTTGCCATTAACCAGATTGAGTTTGATAGCCGTAAGATTACAGCGGGAGACCTCTTTTTGCCGCTCAAAGGTGCACGTGATGGACATGATTTTATCCCAACAGCCTTTGACAATGGTGCTCTAGCGACATTCACAGAAAAAGAATTATCGGCTGATCAAGCCCATATCCTACTCGATGATGCTCTTGAAGCCTTCCAAAAACTAGCTGCCTACTATCTTGAAAAGACCGGTGTTGACGTTGTTGCGGTGACTGGTTCTAACGGTAAGACAACGACCAAGGACATGATTTATGATATCTTGGCCACAACCTATCGTACTTACAAGACCCAAGGTAATTACAACAATGAGATTGGTCTTCCTTATACTGCCCTACACATGCCTGATGATACGGAGAAAATCGTCCTTGAGATGGGGCAAGACCACATGGGAGACATTCACCTCTTGTCAACCTTGGCGAAGCCAAAAACAGCTGTTGTTACCTTAATCGGAGAGGCTCATTTGGAATTCTTTGGTAGCCGTGACAAGATTGCTCAAGGTAAAATGCAAATGCAAGACGGTATGCCTGATGGTAGCCTCTTGCTGGTACCTAGTGATCCTATCGTCGATCCATTCTTGCCAAGCAATCTTGAAGTGGTACGCTTTGGGGATGGTGCGGAGCTTACGGTCTCTGAGTTGACAGAGTTCAAAGACCACCTCACCTTCTCAACAAACTTCCTAGACGGACAAGTTACTTTGCCAGTCACTGGAAAATACAATGCCACAAATGCCATGGTTGCTGCCTATGTCGCAAAACACTTGGGTGTAACTGAGGAAAATATCCTCTCAGCTCTTGCTAACTTGCAGCTTACAAAGAACCGTACTGAATGGAAAAAAGCAGCTAACGGTGCCGACATCCTTTCAGATGTCTATAATGCCAATCCAACAGCCATGAAGCTCATTTTGGAGACCTTCTCAGCCATTCCTAAGAATGAAGGAGGCAAGAAAATCGCTGTCTTAGCCGATATGAAAGAACTCGGTGAACAGTCCGTGCAACTTCACACGCAGATGATACTAAGTCTGACACCAGATGCTATTGATACGGTGATTTTCTACGGTGAAGACATTGCAGAATTGTCACAACTTGCTAGCCAAATGTTCCCTCTTGGTCATGTTTATTATTTCAAGAAAACAGCTGACGAAGACCAATTTGACGCTATGGTTAAGCAAATCAAAGAAAGCCTAGGTGAGCACGATCAAATCTTGCTCAAGGGCTCTAACTCTATGAACCTAGCTAAGGTCGTGGAAGAATTACAAGCTAAGAATTAAGTTCTCTAACCTGCTCTCTAAAGCAGGTTTTTGCTTTACCCTGAAATTTGATATAATAGCAGGCATAGTAATTTCAGCAGGAGAAGAGAATGAAGAATTTTTTGACAACCACCCAAACTCATCCACCTCAGATACCTTTGCCCTATTATTTGCTTATGCTTTTGGCGATGGTACTTCTGAGTTACTTGAGTTGGCGTTGGTATAAGAATAAGATATGGCGTTGGACCTTTCTCACTTTCCAAGCCATTCAACTCTTTGCCCTTTATACCTGGTACCTCTGGCAGGGCTTTCCACTTTACATTAGTCTGCCCCTTTACCATTGCCGCATGGCCATGTTTGCTGTTCTCCTCCTGAAAAATAGTAGAATAAAGAGCTATTTCGCTATTATGGGAGTTGTCGGGACTTACTGTGCATTGATTTATCCAGTATTTGATCCCTATGAGTTTCCACATATCACAGGCTTTTCTTTCCTAATTGGTCACTATGCCCTACTGGTCAATAGCCTCAATGTCATTTTTAACAGTTATAAAATCCATCCCGTCAGCAAGCGGCTGATTGTGGTGGCTACCTTATTACTAAATCTAGCTTTGGTAATAGTTAACCAGACCATCGGTGGAAACTATGGCATGCTTAAACACACACCATTTATTATGGGAACTCCCTTACTTGTCAAATACCTTGCTGTTTCAGGAGCTCTGATTATTCTCATGATAATCATGAAAAAAGGTCTGGAGCATTTTGAAGAGAAATATTAAATAAATGAAGAAACACGCTATCAGAAAGTTGATAGCGTGCTTTGTCAATTTATTTGTTTTATTCTAGTTTTATTCTAACACAAAACGCTTTCAGAATTGCTTTCACACTGTAATTTGGATATAATAAAAGAGCTGTGCCTGCGAGAATTATCGCAAGCCTCGACAACAAATGTAGCTTTCAAAAGACAGAAATTTTCTGAATAAGTGCTACAACGATCTTGCTTTTCGTTCTGGTAAAACCCCTATTGCTATTAGTAGCTCTGGGACATGGGATGTTTGAGATTTACAAAGAAGCTGCTGACATCCATACCACTAAGGAAAAGTAACAAAAAGATTATTTTCAAAGAAGAAAGAAAACTATGAGTATTCAAGACGAAATCAAAAAACGCCGTACTTTTGCCATCATCTCTCACCCCGATGCTGGTAAAACAACAATCACTGAACAATTGCTTTACTTTGGGGGTGAAATCCGTGAAGCTGGTACCGTAAAAGGTAAGAAAACCGGAAACTTTGCCAAATCAGACTGGATGGATATTGAGAAACAACGTGGTATCTCAGTAACTTCATCTGTGATGCAGTTTGACTATGCTGGCAAACGTGTCAATATCCTTGATACCCCAGGGCACGAGGACTTCTCAGAAGATACTTACCGTACCCTTATGGCGGTTGATGCTGCCGTCATGGTCGTTGACTCAGCCAAAGGTATCGAGGCTCAAACCAAAAAACTTTTCGAAGTTGTCAAACACCGTGGTATTCCTGTCTTCACCTTCATGAACAAATTGGACCGTGATGGACGTGAGCCACTTGACCTCTTGGAGGAGTTGGAAGAAGTGCTTGGTATTGCCAGCTACCCAATGAACTGGCCTATCGGTATGGGTAAAGCCTTCGAAGGACTTTATGACCTCTATAACGAACGCTTGGAGCTCTATAAAGGTGACGAGCGCTTTGCCAAGATTGAAGATGGTGATACTCTTTTTGCCAACAACCCATTCTATGAGCAAGCTAAAGAAGATATTGAACTCTTGACAGAAGCGGGTAATGAATTCTCTGAGGAAGCTATTTTAGCTGGTGAATTGACACCGGTCTTCTTCGGTTCTGCCCTTACTAACTTTGGGGTTCAAACCTTCCTCGATACCTTCCTCAAATTTGCACCAGAACCACATGGTCACAAGACAGTGGATGGCGATGAGATTGATCCTCTCAACAAGGATTTCTCTGGTTTTGTTTTCAAAATCCAAGCTAACATGGACCCACGTCACCGTGACCGTATTGCCTTCGTTCGTATTGTGTCTGGTGAATTCGAGCGTGGTATGAGTGTTAACCTAACCCGTACAGGTAAAGGAGCTAAGCTCTCCAATGTCACTCAGTTCATGGCCGAATCCCGTGAAAATGTCGAAAATGCCGTTGCTGGAGATATAATCGGGGTTTACGATACAGGAACTTACCAGGTTGGTGATACCCTTACTGTAGGCAAAAATAAATTTGAATTTGAGCCACTACCAACCTTTACGCCAGAGTTGTTCATGAAAGTCTCTGCTAAAAACGTCATGAAGCAGAAGTCCTTCCATAAAGGAATTGAACAATTGGTGCAAGAAGGAGCCATCCAGCTCTACACCAATTACCAAACAGGCGAATACATGCTTGGTGCCGTTGGTCAACTTCAGTTTGAAGTCTTCAAACACCGTATGGAAAATGAATACAATGCCGAAGTCGTTATGACACCAATGGGTAAAAAGACTGTGCGTTGGATTCAACCTGAGGACCTCGATGAACGCATGTCATCAAGCCGAAATATCTTGGCCAAAGACCGCTTTGACCAACCAGTCTTCCTCTTTGAAAATGACTTTGCCCTTCGTTGGTTTGCGGATAAATATCCAGATGTAACATTGGAAGAGAAGATGTAATACGGCACAAAAGATGACGATTTTAAATCGTTCATCTTTTGACGCTAGCCCCTATCTTGTGTCTAGCTAGCCGTCTCACTAACTACGTCAGACGAATAATATCGATTCGTCTGACTTCGTGTCGTAAAATCTTAATAATGATATCTACACTACATACTATGAGACCGTGGCTAAGTCCCTTACTAACTCAAAACGGAAAATAATCGTTTCCGTTTTCTCATGTCGTAATGCTATGTATAGTTTATGTAAATCGTTCATCTTTTTACGCTAGCCCCTATCTTGTGGCTAGCTAGCCGTCTCACTAACTACGTCAGGCGAATAATATCGATTCGTCTGACTTCGTGTCGTAATATCTTAATAATGATATCTACGTCACATCTCTAAAACAACACAAAATATAGGACTATCTAATCAGATAGTCCTATATTTTTTATAAACCCAATAGTTATCAAGTATACCTATGATTAATTACTTTAGATAATTACGATTATGATAAATCAAGCCAGCTTCTAAAAGTATGCAAATTGTTGATAGCCAGAAACTTGTTGTAATTCCAAAACTTTCAGTAATAGAACTCATCAGAAAGACGAAAACTGAAAAAGCAAGGGTTGAAATGACTTCAAATACAGAATAAACATGTACTAACTGATTTTCATCCACAGTTTCTTGAAGAAAGACACTTTCAGGGACTTCTTTTAACTGAGAAAAGAAGCCGATTAAACTTGAGAAAATTAAAAATGTTTGTGTGTTTGAAAAAAAGAGGATACTGGCTGTGATGGTCGCCATTGCTAAGAGTGGAAAGAGAATACTTTTCCACTTATGAGCTAAAAACTTTTCGGATAGTTTGTAGACAATTATTCCACCTAAAATGATACCAAGGGAATAGGCTGTATTTGAGTAGCCCCAGTAACTTTCAGTTTGTTTTAACACCTCGGTTACAAAAACAAGGATTACAGATGACACCCAGATTGTATTGGAGAAGTCCTCTAATAAATTTGCTTGGACAAATAACTTTAATTTAGGATTTTTTGCAACTAACTTCCATCCTTTTACTAGAGTATCCAGATTAGTCTCCGCCTCTAACTGCTCTATTTTAGCCTGTGGGAGAAAGAGCATCACAGAAGTAGAAAGAAGATAAAGAAATAGGACTATCAACATTGTAGAAAAAAGGCCAACCGAAGCGTAAAGGAGTCCTCCTAGTCCCCAACCAATCAATTGCACTCCCTCACTACTCATTGATAAGGCAGCATTTGCCTTTACCAAATTTGTGGCATATCTAGGAATCATGGCAAAAGATACGGGCGACGCAAAGCCATCTAAGATAGAAATAGCGACAACAAAGATATACATTCCTAAGGCTGGAACAAATTGAGCCTTAATGAGAATTACAAGGAGTATTGCTAATAGAAAAGTCTTTCCGCATTGAGTGAAAGAAAGCACTCTATTTAGGGCAAGTTTTTTAGTTACTAATGGCACCAGAAGGCTTGCCACGAAAGCTGACAATCCGATTAGAATCGGAACCATTGAGGTCGCAATAACGGATTTTGTGATGACGTAGATATTTGCAATGAGAGATACCCTGAGGAAAATGTCAGCTAAATTAGCTAATAACTGAGAGATAAGTAATTTCAGAAAGGATTTAGACATATTGTTTCTCCATATTGGTTACCAAATCTGGAAATGAAATTGGATTCACATATTTTTTAAACAAAATAATTTTACAAGAATAATAATCTTAATTAATAATTTCCCATATATGCTTTCTAACTATTTTCCTATATCAATTTTTTCAAATGTGCTTCATAAGTCTTTGCAATATGCTCGCTCCCTGCCAATTTCATGGCATCAATACATTTCTTCATTTCGATTATAGACTGATTGCTTCCTTCTTTTTTATATTGATAATAATTTTGTGCATATTGAAAAACCAATCGTTCATAGATTTCAGTCTCGATAAAAAAGCATTGGTTTAATTGTTTTTCAAAATACAGTGCATCAATGAGTTCTTCTCTTTCTATGCATGTAATATAAACATTTAATAACATGGTTGATATCATGCGTCGATTATTAGGAATCTCTTTGTAAAAATCAGACCTTCTAGACATCTCCTTTGCCAAAACCATAAGAGTCTCATGGTTCAACACATCTAAGGTATTTGCAAAAATCAATAATTCATAATAACCCCAGTACTCGACACTAAATAGATAATCGGTTAAATCGGTTAGGTCTTGCTGTGTATAATAGCTTTCTCCCGATAAATCCTGCAAGCGAATTTTTAATAAAATAGTATTAATGTGATGAAACTTCTCTTGTTTAGGTTCTGATTCTAATTGAGAATTAAGTAACTTCTTTAATCCATCGATATCATGAGTTGATACAAAAAGTCGAATTTTTGACAATAGCTCATTCAGATCATCACGATGAAAATCATGGACAGCATACATGAATTCGTCAATAGGCATATTAATCTCGTCTAATATTAACATAAACTTTGTAATGGTTAAGTCTGTCTGTCCTTTTTCAAAACGAGACAGTTGAGATGTCGAGATACCAGCTTTTGCGACATCTTTTAATCGTATCCCTCTTGATTTACGAAATTTTTTAAAAATTGCTCCAAATTTTTTCATGGAAGCCTCCAGTTTGCATATATGGGAATATCTATTTTTTTGTATCTTAACATAAAATACAGGAAAACAAAAGTGAGGTTATTACTGTGAATAGGCAATGATTGCTGTTTTTTATAAACACACAAAAAACCATAGGACTGTCAATTAAGACTGTCTTATGGTTTCTTTTATTTTTCCGTATTGAGTAATCTGCCTAGGAATCGTTGCAGAGCGAAGAAAACAATAAGGCTTGCCAATGTTTCTCCTAGGAAAGATGAGCTATTGACAATGAGTGAATAGAGATAAGGGCTTTGTCCCTTAGGGGCATAGCTTCCCCAAAAGATGACACCAGCTATAAAGTGAATGAGGTAACGAGCAAAGCTACCAAGCAGAATACCTCCGGTGATAAGCATCAGAGACTTGACTTTATGGCCTTGTTTAATAGCTTTATCAAGGGCTGGTTTGACCACACCACTGATACCAATCAGACTAAAGGCGACAAAATACTCCAGAAAACCTTGTGTTAAGGTTAGCCAACCGCCGGCGGCTTGCCCTGTAACAACTTGAAGTAGCCCCCAGATAAGACCGCCCATAGCACCAGCTTTTAAGCCCCAGCGAAAACTGAGGAGAAAGATGGGCACCATCTTAAAGGAAAGGGAAATCCAAGGGCCTAGTGACATGGGCTGAGTAACTAGGTCCAGGATATAAGCAATGGTTGCAAAGAGTGCAACCTCAATCATTGGTCGAATACTTGTTTTCGACATAAAAAAACCTCCTATACCAATCGTCTTGATTGGCTATTTTTGCCACATCAAAACGTTGTCATAGAAGTTCTTCTATTTCAATCTATTTTGAGACACATCCCTACGCAGGTTCTAACCTGATCAGGTGGTAAGAGTTTAGGCAAGTCTTGAAGAAAAAATTCAAGCTAGCCATTCTCAGCAATTGCTCCTCTTGTGACTTCTTAATTGTACTACCAGAAACCCATTTCTGCAAGTGTCTGAAATCCTAAAATTGTGGTATAGTTAAAGCAAGGATTATCTTTACAATAAAAAAGGAGAAATAACTATGGGACTTTTTTCAGGACTGCTTGGCAATGCATCTAAAAAAGATAATGATAAGGTTGAGCGTCAATTGGAGGGGATCTTAATTCCAGGTGAACAAGTGGAGTTAGCCTATGTCCTTGTTCGTGACCTGATTGTCTTTACAGAGAAACGCTTGATTTTAGTCGATAAACAAGGTGTTACAGGGAAGAAGACTTCTTACAAGTCTATCCCTTATCACTCGATTTCTCGTTTTACTGTAGAAAGCTCGGGCCACTTTGACCTAGATGCTGAACTTAAGATTTGGATTTCATCAGCACTTGAGCCTGCAGAGGTCCTTCAATTTAAGAGTGATAATAATGTCTTTGAAATCCAACAAGCTTTGGCAGCAGCAGTGCTAGAGTAATGAGGAAGAAAAATGTTTATTGAAAAAGAACTGGGTTATAAGCGTCACTGGATTAATATTGACTCAGATATTATTTCTGAGCAATCCTACCTTTATACCAAGTATGATATTGACCAAGAAACCATAGAGTATGCCTTGGATAAAAATGAACGAGCCCACATGGATTACAACCGTGAGACTGGGACAATCACCTTTATCTATAATGTTCTGGCGCTTGAAAAGGACAAGGAACACTATGAAACCATTCCTCTGACCTTTATTGTTCAAGATACACGTTTGGTGACCATTAGTAACGAGGATAACGCTTATGTGATAAGCAAGATGCAAGATTATGTGGATAACCATGAGGATTTGTCTATCTACAAATTGCTCTTTGCAGGCCTTGAGATGATTTCAAATGCCTACTATCCCGTCATTGAACGCTTGGATCAGCAAAAAGATGAGGTTAGTCGACGCCTAAGACAGACAACGACAAGTAAGAATCTTTACGACCTTTCAGATTTGGAAACAGGCATGGTCTATTTGGTAGCTGCCGCTACACAAAACCGTCTTCTTTTGGAACACATCAAGGGGCACGCCATTTATCGTCGTCTCAATGAGGTTGAAAAAGAGCAGTTTGATGATGCCATGATTGAAGCCAGGCAGTTGGTTGCTATGACGGATCTTATTTCTAAGGTCTTACAGCAACTATCAGGTTCTTATAACAATATCCTAAACAACAACCTGAACAACAACTTGAGCAATCTGACCATTATTGAGGTACTTTTAGGAGTGCTTGCCGTTATTACCGGTTTCTTTGGGATGAATGTTCCTCTACCGTTTATGACTGTCAGTCCAGCTTGGATTTTCATCATTATCGGTAGTGCGATCCTTTGTTTGGTCTTGGCCCGCTATCTGCGTTGGTTGGTCCATAAATAATAATTAGTGAGTGAAACCGTCTTCTCAAATTGGAGGCGGTTTTAAAACGTTATTCACTGTCTTTTTATTCTTAAATATGATAGACTAGATGAGTTGTTAAAATAAACGACTATTAAATACAGGTAGTTAACATACTACACAACCAAGTCTCATAAGGTGGCTTCGCACCGCCTTCAAATAGAAAGAAGAATACTTTGAAATTTACAGATTTAAACCTATCAGAAGACATCCAATCAGCTGTTGTAGCTGCCGGTTTTGAAAAGCCATCACCTATCCAAGAGTTGACGATTCCACTCGCTCTTGAAGGTAAGGATGTTATCGGTCAGGCCCAAACTGGTACTGGTAAAACAGCTGCCTTTGGTTTGCCGACCCTAGATAAAATTCGTACAGAAGAAAATACAATCCAAGCCCTTGTGATTGCCCCAACACGTGAGTTGGCAGTGCAATCTCAAGAAGAACTTTTCCGTTTTGGTCGTGACAAAGGCGTTAAGGTTCGCTCAGTCTACGGTGGCTCTAGCATTGAGAAACAAATCAAGGCCCTCCGTTCAGGTGCCCACATTGTAGTAGGGACACCAGGTCGTCTCCTTGACCTTATCAAACGTAAGGCTCTTAAACTCAATAATATCGAGACTTTGATTTTGGATGAGGCTGATGAAATGCTTAACATGGGCTTCCTTGAAGACATTGAAGCTATCATTAGCCGAGTACCAGAAGAACGTCAAACCCTTCTCTTCTCAGCAACTATGCCTGATGCTATCAAACGTATTGGCGTTCAGTTCATGAAAGATCCTGAGCATGTGAAAATCAAGGCTAAAGAATTGACCAATGTTAACGTTGATCAATACTTTATCCGAGTGAAGGAACAAGAGAAGTTTGATACCATGACTCGCCTTATGGATGTTGACCAACCTGAATTGTCAATCGTCTTTGGACGTACCAAACGTCGTGTGGACGAGTTGACACGTGGTTTGAAACTTCGTGGTTTCCGTGCAGAAGGTATCCACGGTGACCTTGACCAAAACAAACGTCTTCGTGTTATCCGTGACTTCAAGAACGACCAAATCGATATCTTGGTTGCCACAGACGTTGCGGCACGTGGTCTTGACATTTCAGGTGTCACTCACGTCTACAACTATGATATTCCACAAGATCCAGAAAGCTACGTTCACCGTATTGGACGTACAGGCCGTGCAGGCCAATCAGGTCAATCTATTACTTTCGTAGCTCCAAACGAAATGGGTTACTTGGGAATCATCGAAAACTTGACTAAGAAACGCATGAAAGGTCTTAAGCCACCAACAGCTCAAGAAGCCTTCCAGGCTAAGAAGAAAGTTGCCCTTAAGAAAATCGAACGTGACTTTGCGGATGAAGCTATCCGTTCTAACTTTGACAAGTTCAAGGGCGATGCGGTTAAATTGGCTCAAGAATTCACACCTGAAGAATTGGCGCTTTACATCTTGAGCTTGACCGTTCAAGATCCAGAGACAATGCCAGAAGTAGAAATTGCGCGTGAAAAACCATTGCCATTCAAACCATCAGGTGGTGGCTTTGGCGGTAAAGGCGGCAAAGGTGGCCGTGGCAACCGCGGTCGCGATAACAACCGTCGTGGTGGATACCGTGGCGACCGTAACCGCGATGACCGAGACGGTGGCCGTCGTGACTTCAAACGCAAGTCTAAGAAGAATAGCCGTGACTTCGAAAACCATGGCAACAAACGCCCACACCGTACCTCAAGCGAAAAGAAAAATGGCTTTGTTATCCGTAACAAAGGTGATAAATAGGTACTAAGATAGTCATCAGTAGTGGAGAGAACTTTATTTCATATTTTCTTCTTTGAAAACTATTTATGAAAAACTTTCTGAAAACGTTCTATGAAAATAGAGCGTTTTTTGTTATACTTAGGCGTATAGAATTGGTATTTATCAGAATAACAGATTATTAGGAGGATGCATGACAGAATTGCTTTCGGGATTAATTGGCGCTCTTATAACTGCTTTGATATCCATATATATTTCATTACAAAGTAGAAATAGTAGTTTGGATGGAAGTTCTAAATGGCGTGAAGGTTTATTGGATGTTGCATCAAAATACAAATTAAATATTGATGATGCTCAAAGGGTACGTGCTTCACTAAGAATGTTTAAACATAATGAAGATAAAGTGGTTTACTTTTCGTTTGATTGGTTAACGAACATTATGATTAGTGAATTAGAAAGAATCTTATTGATAGTGCCTGAAGACGATAGAAAATATTATTTGGATTCTAAGGATGCAAAAGTTGTTCGCTTATTTGCTAATTTTTTACTTAAGTATCATTACGAATATCAAAGTGAAATGGGTCCTAATCAACTTATTTTAGGAAAGAAAAAAAGAAATAATCAAGAGAATGACTTGGTTAGAGAAACATTTGAGGAATTATTTAAATTAAGGAATGGAGAGGTAAGAGGTGTGGGAAATGAGTAGCATATTTTTAATTACTGGTATTGTTTTAATAGTTGTTATTGGTCTTGATATTCTTATAGGTATAAATAATAT
>NZ_JACLQK010000029.1:0-17990 GCF_016648645.1 Streptococcus sp. 22.1
GGCACGCGCATCCTTGTTTTTTGAGACAAGGCTTGCCGGCTTCTTTGTTATGCTTTTTTTGTTTTGAGTTTGGGTAGTTGGACAAAAAGAAAGGCTACATCTCGATGATTAGAGGTGAGGAACAGGTGTTCCCAACTCCAATTTGTCGGCAGGCGGAGGAAAGGCTACGAATAGGTATTCGAGGCTTTCCAAGGTAACTTTACAACAACAATTATTTAAAGGAGAAAAAATGACTAAATTAATCACAATTGGAAATCAAGAATTAATTCGTGTAGGACGTGATTACCCTTGTCCTATTTGTGGAAAACCAGATTGGTGTCTAGTCTTCGCAGATCAGTCAAAGGCAGTTTGTGCAAGAAAAATAGACCCAGACAAACCACAATTTGGTAGTGCTGGGACTATTTATGATTTGGATCCCCAAAAAGCTAAAAACGTGACTTTTGAACCTAGTTGGAAAAGTCAGCCTTTAGCAAGTATCTCAACACTTCACAAGGTAAATTCTCTTGTGATTGATGTGTTGGGATTGACTAAGAACCATGTTAAGCACTTAACAAGTGCAGAACGAGGTCTTTCTGTTGAAACTATTGCACTGCGTGGCTATGCTTCATCAACAAAGCAAACACGCCAGAAACAGGTTGATACAACAGTATCTCATCCAGCAACTATTTGGGAAAAGCTCTTTGTTGCAAATGGTCTTCCTAAAGATGCATGGCGTGGAGTGCCTGGCTTCTACTGGAATGAAAACGCAAAATGTCCTATTTTTGAATCAAAAGATGGAATTCTAATTCCATGTCGCAATTCTTGGGGACAAATTGTAGGTTTTCAAGTACGTCTTGATAACGTTAGTTATCAAGCCAAAGTAAACGAAGCCTTTCAAGAGGGACGAAATGCACGTACTGCTAAGGTCTTTCAAAATGACGACGGAAGTTTCGATTGGTATGTGTTTGCTAAAGGTTCATCACACGAACTAGCAAGTGGGACAACTAAGGAAACTAGTGTTAAACTTCGTTCTGGACTTGAGTTGACATTTAAAAAAGGGCAAAAATATGTCTTTGTTTCGTCAGCATATAAACCAGAAGGAACGAGTGCTAAGTCCTTTCCCCATTTTGCTTATTCTGATGAAGTTTTAGAACAAGCACGCTTTTCTGAAGAAGGTAAGGCAAAAGTCAATCTTATGAGTAAGGTTGATAATCTTCTAGTTACGGAAGGTCTGCTTAAGGGGGACATCACCGCATCAGTTGCGAAAAACACTCGTCTTTCTCAACTGGGCAGTATCTGTGTTATCTCTATGGCAGGAGTAGCAGCATGGCGTCCTATCTCGGACTTTATCGGAAAGACTGAACTCAAAAAGGTTAAACCAATTTATCTTGCATTTGACCAAGACTTTGAGGATAATGACTCGGTATTTGAACGTATGTATGACATGGTTCAAGATCTAGTTACTAAACAGTCTTGTACGGTTCGTGCTCTAATCTGGCCTCGCGAAAAGGGAATTGATGATTTCCTTTTGAAAGCTTCACCAGAAGAAAAGATCAGGTTCAAAACTTATAACTTATAATAGCCAGGTATGGTATAATGGAGAAAAAATATGGAGAAGTATGAGCTTGTGACAGATATCAAGAAAGTAGAGCGACTAATCTTTGAAATCAACACCATTCATAAAAAGTACTCAGAGGAGTATTTTGAAAGTGGTAAAATTGCTAAAGTTAATCTTAAGCACACTTTTGCGAAGGTACCGGTTGATGAGATTCTAAAATATCGTTTGAATCTACACGAATCTATCAACGATTATTTAATGGTAGCAGATGTCAGCGATATTAGTTACTTCTATCGAGTGAAGACATCTGAATCTATTTTAGACAAGATTGAGCGTTTTACTAAAAGACCAGAAGGATATCCAGTAAATTCGGTTTTAAATGATATTTTTGGAGCACGTGTCATTTTGCCAACATCTGTCATTACTGAAGTGATGAATCGTTTAGATGATTGGAAGGAAGAATACGGACTAAAAAATTGGTATTTAAAAGATACTGAAGACTATACTGGCATCCATGTCTACTTTAAAAACAGAAGTAATTTCTATTATCCTTGGGAATTACAAATCTGGGATAAGAATGATATTTCTCGAAATATCGAGAGTCACAAAAGACATAAACGAGATTTTGCAAGGAAACTTGATAACAATAATTAGGTTTCCTTTTTTTACGCAATAAATTGTATATCATACTATGTATAGTCTATAGTGTATCGTACATAGTACATATAAGAGAAAGAGGAAGGTAGTAGCTTTAAGCTTTACCTTCCTTTTTGCTATTAAGGAGAAAAACAATGGCAAATTTACTAGCAGTAGCACAACAAGCGACTAAAAAAGTCACTTTTCCCAAGATAAAAGAGACTGATAAAGCTTGCGATATCGTGAGGAAATTTTGCAATTATTATGCGAATATTCGCAGATATCACTGTCATGAACTTTTATCTCAAGAAGTCGGAGCACTAGCTGTAGAAGTGTTCGGACAGGATAATGTCTATACAGCCTATAAAGTCAAAGACATTATGGCTGATATTGAAACCATTGGTTATGATCAAGCTCACTTTTCGAATAAGTTAAAAAGACTGTTCGAAGGTATGAGTTTGAGAGATGAAGAAAATCAAGAACACCTTTTCGGTGAACAGATTCTTCTCACACTCCATGGGAGTAGATTACCTGCTACTAAAAGTGCAGAAGATACCAAACGCACTTTGTATCTTCTCATTGTCGACGATTCAAAGGTTAGAGTACCTTTGAAGAAAAACCTAAGTTTTTGGAGAGAGAGAAATTCACAAACAAGGTATGGACTAGTATCTTTTAGCTTTCTTGAATTGATGTCTATCCATAGTGAAGGTATCTACAAGGAATGTAGTTATTATGGAAATATCCAAAAGATAGCTAACGTTCTTAAAAGAGAGTATGAAGATGCTCTTGCAGCTAACCTTAATGCACAATATGTTAATCAGTCCACTAAGACGATAGCCAGTGTGCGTGAGGATAAAATCTTTCAAGATTATGAAATGAACAGTAACACGTCATTTCTTGATTTAGGGTTTTCAAAAGTCGAAGTTGATACTGAGCGCTATCGAGGTAGTGATTTTGACAAGGAGAAATTTAAAGTTTTAGAGAACGAATGGGAGAAGTTGTGTAATCACTTACCACATTCGACTGTAGAACCAGAACTCAAATTCCGAAAGCTAGGAAAACATAAAGCAAGCGGACTTTATGTACCAGGGTTAAATATCATGGCAGTAGATGTAAGAGATTCCTCATCATTCATACATGAGTATGGACATTATTTAGACTATACGTATGATAAAGCTGGGATCATTAGTTCTACGTCACATAGCTTTAAAGATATTCGATATATCTACAAGGCTAGCTTGCTGAAACTTATTCAAATAGCTGAGGAAACCAGAACGGATTTAGCTCAAGCTGTTCACATTAAGAAGAAGTTGGACTATTATTTGACACCAACAGAAGTGTTTGCACGTGGCTTTGAATGGTGGGTTTTTGAAACTTATACCAAGGATTCAGAATTGCTATCTGATGAAGCAACTTACTATACTCGACTAGAGTATAGGGCTTTAAGGCAATGTCGACACCTTTTGTTTGCATTTTTTGACACGTTCTTTGAGAACTATCGTGCAATGCAACCTATTTATAAGGTCGAGAAGGAGCCAAAAACACTAGTAGCTTGTCGAAAGCCACTTGAAGATAAACCAACAACTGAAGGAGAACAGTTAAGCTTGTTTGAGTTCTGAGAGGAGAAAAAATGACTGAGATGACGGTCAAAAAGTATTTGGAACCTTATTACACATTAGATAGAGTGGCATTAGGTTCAATACTAGAAACAGCTAGGAAAGGATTAGATAGACCTCTATCTCTACAAGACGTTGCAAATAGAATTGGGGTTTTTAAGGGAACTGTCAATAATTATGAAAAAGGACGGTCTATTCCTAAAGAACCGCAATTTTCGATGCTCTGTAAACTGTATAAAATTGATAAGGTTGACCTTATCAATAAAACTACAATTCTTGATAGAGATAAGGTTCTTTCCAAACGTTACGAGTTGTTGAGTACGATTCGTGAATTGCAGAAAGAAGCTGCAGAGTTAAAGCTGTTACTAGAAACAGAAAAAGGAGAAAAACAATGATTACTTACATTAAACAGGCTATGAAAGAAGCTATCGATAATAGTATCCAAGATATTACCTTCTTCCCACATGGTGAAGAATACGAGGTAGCATTTAGGAAAGCTGATGTAAAACAGGTCTATGACCACATTTCATCAGAAGATGCGGATGTTCTTTTTAAACATATAAAAGTCATGGCTAATATGATTGAAATCTCAAAACGTCGTAGCCAATTAGGTACTTGTGACTATCCGTTGGATGATGGTAGAGTTATCACCATCAGGATATCCACGGTAGGCGATTTTCGAGGCCTAGAAACGATGGCTATACGACTATTAGATTGTATCAATTCGGATGAGCATCGAGTTTCTTTGCGTGACTTTGATTTTGATAGTAGCTTGGAAAACGTACTTGAACAAGTACGCATTCCAGGCTTGCACGTCATTACTGGTCGTGCAGGTGTTGGTAAAACGACTTTAGCCTACTTGTTACTTGCTGAAGCTTTTAAAGAAGGGCAAGTGATGACAATTGAAAGACATGTCGAAATTAAGGATGTATCTTTTTGTCAGCTACAAGTCAATGAGGTTAACCGTATGGACTATGATGCTCTGGTCACTTTTGTTCCACGTTTTAATCCTAATGTCTTGTTTATTGGTGAAGCTAATACACAAGAAGAAGTAGAAGCAGTACTTAAGGCTGTTTCTGCAGGATTAAGTGTCGTTACAACAGCCTATCAAGATGACTTTTCAATCCCACATGATGTTTTAGAAATGAAACAAGGACAAGATGGGAAACGAAACGTAGCTTTTTTTAAATAGAGGAGAAAAACAATGACTATGGAAATTAATGACTTTGACCGCTTCATGGCAGTAAGCCATTTTGATGATGAAATGGCGGAGGCTCACACACCGACTGAGGATGCTATTCATAATTGGATAGTTGATCATCAAGAGGATGATGAGCTGATTGCTGGAATCCTAACACACCTTGATCGTACGATTAAGGATGCTATGCGTTACTGTATCAGAAAAGCCAGTAAATCTGACTATAAAAATGGTCAAGGGGCCATAGTTGATTATGATACGGTCTTTTCTTGGGTTAAGGAGTATTTTACTGCAGAAGAAGTAGAAATAGGTTCTGTTTTTGGTAGAATGGCTACTGGTAGTAAGAAATCAACCAAGCAACCAACTAAGAAGCCAAAAAAGAAACAGAATAAGAGCCTAACTAAAACAGAAACTAAAAAGAACCCCCCTAAAGTTGAGACTAAATCAGTAGTAGGTGAAATGACTGCTGATAGCAAGGAACCAACTAAGAAACCTAAAAAGAGCCCAAAAACAAAGAAAATGCCTAAAGAGGTTGGGAAACAGTTAGATCTTTTTTCAGATTTATCTGTTGAAGAAGGGGAATTTTAACAACAAGGAAAGAAAAAATGGTCCTAGGGCCATTTTTTTATGATTAAGGAGAAAAACAATGGCAAAAGCAAATAAGAGTATTCAAGAAATCGTTGAGAATCGTCTAAAAGTTCCTAATGGATTCTTTAAGTGGGCGAAAAATGATTTTCCTATCTATGAATGGACTAATAAGTCTAGGACAATTATTTCTTCAGACCGAAAAAAATTCTCGGAAAAGGTTACAAAACGCTTATCACTTAACAGCCGTTTAACCTTTGTAGGTGATACTTTTTACTATGTCTGGATGGGAGCCACAAAGAAACGCATTGAAATGCAAATGTATGCAGTGACTCAATCATTTGAAGAAGGAAAAGAAAAGTTTGACGTAAGCCTTTATAACTTTTATCAGCTTGCCAACAATAAGATGGTAAAAGCACACTGGGATCCATATCTTTCAGCTAAAAAAGGTAAAGAAATCTATAGTACTGGATTCCAAAATCAGAGAAATGCTCTCTTTTTTGGCTCTGGTGCATTTAGTGTCTATACGCTTTATGGTAGTATGGAAAGTCTTATTCAGAAGTTACAAACAAAATCTGAGTTGAGATATTTAGATTTTGGACACGTGATTAAAGATAATTTTGAGATAAGCTCAGTGCTACCTCATATCTATAAATATCGAGAACGTATTGAATTCGCTCAAAAAATAAAGGCGCGTGGAGTAGTCAAAGAATTGGTAGGTACTACGTTTTATAGTTCTTATTACTCATGTAGTCTTGGACATAAGCATGCAAATATGGGTAAGGTTACCATGAACTTCCTCAAAAGGAATAAACAGTATTTAAAAAATACGGATATGAATGTCGAAAAGGCATTTTTCGAGGAAGATATGCGTAGACAATATGGTCGAACGTTCGAGGGTTTATACGAGTTACTTATAAATGCTATGGTTCCTAACAGGATGCCACTAATTAAGCGTTTAAATAGTATCTTACCATCCACGGTGAAACCAATTCGTTTCATTAACTGGATGATAAAAAATGAGATCTGTCTTCGTGATTATGAGGACTATCGAGAAATGGTAGAAGCTCTGGGAATTCCATTTGATGGAGATTATGTAGTTATACCTAAAAATTGGGAAAACAAACATACAGAGATTGTCGAAAATTATTCGGTTCTTCTCGAGAATCAACTAGAACGTGGGACTCATTTACGTGTAACTAATGCCGTAAGTAATTTGAGAGCGGAGAAAAGACGATGTGAGGAAGAAAAGAAAGAGGTGAAGTTGAGAATTGTAACAGCTGAACGCTTGGCAAACATGATGAAGGCTCAGACAACATTTGACAAGTATGCATTTATTTTTCCTAAAAATGAAAGTGAAATTGTCAGAGAGGGGAAACACCTACATCACTGTGTTGGAAGGTATACAAAGGAACACTTTGTCTACGGTTCCTCTATTATTGTCTTCGTACGTGATAAAACTGACAGAGAAACTCCTCTTTATACCCTAGAATTGAAAAATAATAGGATTATTCAACTGAGAGGAGAACGGAACAAAGCTGCAGATGAAGAGGCTAAGAAAGAAGCAGAACAATTTTTAGCCCATTGTGGAAAGCTTAAAATTCAGTTTTAGATAAAAGGAGAAAGCTAGAATCGTCAATAGGTTATTAGTCAATCTCGATTTTTCTGTGCTATACTAAAGAAAACATTAGATGTATTCTCTAGTAAAATGCTGGGAGGACAATAAAAGTTATGAAATTGACTATTATTATATATAACAACAAAAGGATGATTGGGAAATACCTAGTTGATACGGTTAGTGAGACTATAGAAACGTTTGTAAGAAAAGATGATTATCTGTTAAATACAGAATTCACTTATGAACGTATGGTAGACTTTCTAAAAGGGCGTCAAATTGATTTTGGGCGAAAAAATCGAAAAGAGCTTTTAGGCTATACTTATAAAGCTCCAGATGTCTGGCATGAAATTGCCATGACACACGGTTTTGATACCGATGATTTTTATTGGATATCAATACCAGAACTCAACGATGAAACGTTTGTTTTAGAAGACCATCATCCTAACTTAGGAAGACGATAAACAATTACTTTAACGAAAAAGAAAGACTTGGTATTACACCAGGTCTTTTTTAGTTTTAAGGAGAAAGAACAACAATGGAAGAACAAAAACAAAATAAAACAATGACTAAAGTAGAAAAGGTTCAAGCTAACCTTTCTGCCATTAAACTTGTGAAAGCACTAGAAGCAGATAACCGTCTAGCTGACAGTGCCGAACAAGAAATTCTCTCTAACTATGTTGGTTGGGGAGGACTAGCTAACGATTTCTTTGATAGTAAGATTAATCGTTTTGCAAAAGAACGTGATGAGCTAAAAAGTCTTGTCACTAAAGAAGAATATCGTGCGATGGAAATGAGCTCCCTTACGGCTTACTACACAAGTCCAGAGATTGCTACTGCAATGTGGGATAAGATTGTAGAAAGTGGTTTTAAAGGAGGTAATATTCTTGATCCATCAATGGGTACTGGTATCTTCTTTGAAACAATGCCAGAGGATATCAAGAAGAATTCTACTCTTTATGGAATTGAACTTGATACCATTACAGGTGCTATTGCTAAACACCTTCATCAAGATGCTACTGTTTTAGTCCAAGGATTTGAAACAGTAAACTTTGAAGGGACACCATTTGACTTGGTCATTACGAATGTTCCGTTTGCGGATGTTCGCATTGTCGATAAGGCTTATGATAATAAACCTTATCGTATTCATGATTACTTCTTTAAGAAAGCTATCGATTTGGTACCCTATCATGGGATGGTTGCAGCTATCACTTCAACTGGTACTGCAGATAAGAGTGCTGGTTCAATTCTGCCAGAACTCCGTCGTAGCGGAACTCAGTTTTTAGGTGGTGTCCGCTTACCAAATACTGCTTTTAAAGATGCTGGAACACGAGTGGTAACAGATATCCTATTTTTCCAAAAAGGAGCTTTTATCCCTGTTCCCGATAATAATATCGACTTCTGGTCTTCAGATAGAAATAAACTCCCTTTTGATAAACGTGTCTCACTCAATCCCTATTTCTTCCAGGATGCTATTTGTAAAAATCCTTGTGTCCTAGGTGATTATCAGGTACGTAATTTCAATGGTGGAACACTGGATCTTGTGGTAGATAGCTCTTTTGACTTAGCTTCAGAACTTCAAGAAGCACTATCAAAAGTAACAGTGCCTTTCGAAGTGGAGAGACTAGAACCTCGTGATATTATCCTTAAAGAAGAAGTGAATCATCTTGACCAAGACTTACTTGCTTCACTTGATATTCGATTGAACGAGTATGCTTGTGATAAAAATGGGCGTGTCTATTATCGTGATAACACGTCTATCCGTCCTAGCTCACGCGCAGCTGAAATGATTTTTTATCAAGACGAACAAGGACAGTTCGTAAAATATGATGATAAATACAAAGAAGAAGCCATTTTAGACTTTGAAGCAGCAGTAGAAGTAGACCCTAATATTGTTACGAATACATGGGTAAGTCAAACACCTTCTAAAGCAGCTAAAAGTAAAGGGCTTTACAAAGGTATTTATTTCTATGAAACACCCCTTACGGATACAGAAAACAAGCGTATTCGTGGCATGGTTGCTATCAAAAATGCGTATCAAGCCATTATAGATATTCAAATGACGATAGACTATGATGAAGGAAAATTCAAACAACTGCTTGCAACACTTAATCAAGCCTACGATACTTTCAAGAAGAAGTATGGTTATATCAATCAAGCGGTGAATGCTCGCCTCTTTGACCGAGATGATCGTTATCCTCTTATCGCTAGTCTTGAATTAGAGGAGTTGGACGAGAATGACAGCTCAAAGGTAGTTTTTGTGAAGTCAGATGCTTTTAAAAAGCCAACTATTCGTCCTAAAAAACACCTCCATCAAGTGATGTCAGCAGTAGAAGCCTTGAATGTGTCGCTTTCAGAAGGTCGTGGCGTTGATTTGAACCTCATGAGTTCTGTCTATCCAGATGTTTCAGAAGATATGATGATTTCAGAACTGGGTGAGACAGTGATGATTGATGTGGAACGCTATATTGATGATAAGACTGTACACTATGTTACTAAGGATAAATTCCTTTCAGGTGATGTTCTTGCTAAACGTGATTGCATTAACTCTCTCATTGAAGACGGAGATACACAAGCGGATTGGGAACGTTATTTGGAATTGATTTTATCTGTTGTACCAGAACCAGTTGTCTTATCTGATATTGATTTCAGCATTGGTTCTAGCTGGATTCCTAGTAACGTCGTTTCTCAATGGGTGTTTAATGAATTGTTGGATGAAAAGGTTGGTCTCCACTTTGAAGAAGCTAAATCACTATTAGTGAAATCCAGAATCGGACGAGGTTTCAACGAACGCTTGTTAAACTGCTATATGAGTCGTCAATCTAACCTGCGTTTAGGTCTACGTGATGAGTACAATAAAAGCTACTCACACGCAACAGATATTGTGGCTCACTTGCTTACAAGTAATCAACCAACAATCATGCGTAACTTTGGTACGACTGAAAACCCTATACGTAAGGTTGATGAAGTGGCTACAGCAAACCTACGTGAGTGTGAACGTGTTCTACAAGAAAGCTTTAAGAACTTTATTCATGAAAATCCAACAGTCCAAGAAGTGATTGAGGATACCTATAATGAAGTCTTTAATCGCTATGTGACACGTCAATATGACGGAAGTCTCTTGGAATTTGATGGGTTGGCTAAAGGAGTAGAGCTTCGCCCTCACCAAAAGAATGCCGTACAACGTATTCTTGAAGAGAGACGTGCACTGCTTGCTCACGAAGTGGGTACTGGTAAGACACTAACCATGATTTCAGCAGCTTTCAAGATGAAAGAGCTTGGGCTTATTCATAAACCATTGTTTGTGGTTCCATCTAGTCTAACAGCACAATTTGGTCAAGAAATTATGCGTTTCTACCCTACCAAGAAAGTGTTTGTTACGACTGAGCAGGACTTTGAAAAGTCACGCCGTCGCTTGTTCGTTTCTCGTATTCTAACGAGCGACTATGATGGTATTGTGATTGGGCATTCTCAATTTGAGAAAGTTCGTGTCTCACAAGAACGTGAACAAGCCTTTATTTCTGAAAAGATTGATGAGCTTGATGAAATCATTAGTTACGCAAAAGCTAATGACGACAAAATTACTTTTAAGCAAGCACAATCTATGCGTAGAAGTCTTGAGGCAAGCCTAGAGACGTTGCTTGAAAATAAGACTGGTATTGATGAGTTTATCAACTTTGAGAGCCTTGGTATTGATATGCTCTTTGTTGATGAAGCCCACGGGTACAAAAATGTCCGTCCTATGACACGTTTGGGGAACGTTGCTGGTATTACCAACCGTACCTCAAAAAAGAATATGGATATGGAAATGAAGGTGCGCGTGCTTCAAGAAGAGCATGATACACGTCACGTTGTCTTTGCGACTGGAACACCAGTTTCCAACTCAATTAGCGAAATGTATACGATGATGAATTATCTTCAACCAGATGTCATGGAACATTTCGGTGTCAGTTTCTTTGATGCTTGGGTTGGTGCCTTTGGGATTGTTGAGAATAGTCTCGAGCTTAATCCAACCGGAGATAAGTACATTTCACGTAAACGCTTTGCTAAATTTATGAATCTTCCTGAGCTGATGGCGATTTATCGTCAGACTGCAGATATCCAAATGACTGAAGACCTTAATCTTCCAGTTCCAATGGTAGAAAAGGTAGCGGTTGAAAGTCAGTTGACTGAGAACCAAAAAGTTTATTTGGACGAGCTTGTAGAACGCTCAGACCGAGTTAAAAATGGGAGTGTGGATCCTAGTGAAGATAATATGCTCAAAATCACTAGTGAAGCCAGAAAGTTGGCTTTAGATATGCGTTTGCTTGATGCAGAGCTCTATGTAAGAGCTGATGCAGATAAACTCATGCAAGTGGTTGAGCGAGTGGATAAGATTTATCACATGGAAGCTAAGCATAAAGGGACACAGATGATTTTTTCTGACCTTGGAACTCCTAATGGCAAAGGATTCTCTGTTTACCAAGAGTTGAAAGATTTGCTTGTTGAACGTGGGATTCCAGAAGAAGAGATTGCTTTTATTCACGATGCTGCTAACAAAAAGGCTAAGCTCCAACTTCAACGTCAAATGAATGCTGGTGAGATTCGTATTCTCATGGCCTCAACGGAAAAAGGGGGAACCGGTCTTAACGTCCAACGTCGTATGAAAGCCGTTCATCATCTCGATGTTCCTTGGAAGCCGTCTGATATTATCCAACGTAATGGACGCTTGGTTCGTCAAGGAAATATATACCGTAAGGTAAATATTTTCCACTATATCACTAAAGGAAGTTTTGATAACTACCTTTGGCAGATTCAAGAAACAAAGCTTCGTTATATTACGCAAATCATGACCAGTCGTACACCGATGCGAGCTTCAGAGGATATTGACGAGCAAACACTCTCAGCCTCTGAATTTAAAGCCATTGCGACAGGCAATCCATATCTTAAACTTAAGATGGAACTTGATAACGAATTTGAGTTGTTGTCTAATCGTCGTAAGGCTTGGAAACGTGATATTGCTTTGTCTCAAAAACGTATTAAGCAAGCCCTTAAAGATAAGGAAAATTACGAGAAGAAACTTTCTCTATTAGTCCAGGATAAAGAGCTTGCAGAAAAGACAAGACCTTGGAAAGAAGTGGTTGAAAAAGAAGATGGTAAGAAATATGAGGTTGAGCATAACCCATTTGTTATGACATTTGAACCAGATGGATACGAAGCAACTAAGAAAGATGTTGCAGGAAATCAACTGAACTATGCTATGCAGATGAATGTTGCCTCTGATCCACTCCATATGAAAATGACAACCCTTGCTCATTATCGTGGTTTTGTCCTTCGTGCGTTGGAGCAAAAATCACCTTGGCAACCAGAACGCATGCTTGACCTACATATTATTGGTCAAAACAGCTATGCCGTTCGTCTAGACTTTGCGAGTGGTATTGGGACTATCCAACGTATCAACAATGTTATTGATGGTATGGATAAACAAGCCAAACTCTTGCAGGAAAACATTGACCGTTGTGCAGATACTATTAATCGAGGAGAAGCTGCAGATGTTTTTGCGGACCAAGCTCGTCTCGACTATGTATCAGCTAAACGTGCCATTGTTAATCCTCTTATCGAAGTCGAGGACGAGTCTAAGAAGCCTACTGTAGAACAAATTGAAGAAGCAATCAATGCTTTTGAATTGCAGTATAAGGCAGACCATCCAGAAATGGATGAGGACTCTGATGTAAAAGTTAGCTCAATCACGGAGGAATATAGTGCTAGCTATGATTCTGATGAAGAAAGCGAACTTGTTGAAGTTATTGCTGAGTCAGTAGATGAAGCAGAAACTGGCTTTGAGGAAGAAGTAGTAGTTGTTCAAGAAATCGTTGAAGAAACGACTCATGTCGTTGTTTCACAAGAAGTTCTTGATATGGCTGATGACTTCCTAGAAAGTATTTCTGAACTCTTTGGCATGACTGAAGAACATAATGACAATGTATCTACAGAATTAGTTTATGAAACCTCATCTGTTAATGAGGTAGTAGAAGCAGAAGTAGAAGTCTACGAAGAAATTTCACTATTTGACTTCGTTTAATCACAAAAAAGGATAATATCTTCTTGAGGAGATGTTATCCTTTTTTATTATTGATTGTCATAAATTGAAATGTTTCAGATATTTGGAATAGCCGTCTGTTCAATATTTGGTTAGAAATTTTCTTTATGTTCAAAAGGGGTCAGAATGCCTCCTTTTGAATAAAGTTTATAAAAAAGGTAGTGATGAAAATATTATAATAATTACCTCAAAAAGAAGTATGTATAAGTTAAATTGTTTTTTCATACTCAAACCTCTCGGCAAGAAACAAGAATAAGAGCTAGAAAATTTAGACAGTAGACAAACACTATTTTGAGTGTTTCTCTTTTTTAAGTCACCTAGTCTGAATTTAAGGGATTAATTTTATAATAAGAAGGTATTGGATTGTAAAATAGCTACAAAAAATGAAATTTGAGAGATTGCTTTTTATAAAGCGATATTTTATTTAACATTTTAAAAATACTAATAAAAAAGAAATATAAAAAAACAATATTTGCACTTTTTACTCACTAAAAATAAAGATATATTGTTTACAATAAGAGCGTAGAAAATATTTACTACATACTAACAGAAGGGAGAATGATTGCCATGAAAAACTCAAAAGATATTTTGAACAATGCTATCGAAGAAGTTTCTGAAAAAGAACTTATGGAAGTAGCTGGTGGTAAAAGAGGTACAGGTTGGTTTGCAACTATTACTGATGACTGTCCAAACTCAGTATTCGTTTGTTGTTAATCAAAACAATCTTGATAAGTGGACTAAAAATTTCCTGTTTAGACTTAGTCTAGGCAGGATTTTTGAGTAATGGTAGGATAAATATGATAAAAAGAGATGAATTAAAGTCAGAATACCAACAACATCAGTTTTACGAATACTTTAACTCAATTTTTAATTACGACATACTAGATACTTCTATTAGTGAAAATATTTATTTATTGAGGAAAACGACACATAAGTTATTTTATAGTGAGTTTGAAAATCAGTTATTTGAAACCGTAATGTTCCTTTCAATGAAAACGCTAGTTTTAGATATAAATAATTTTTCCAAGGAAATTGGAAATAAGTCAGAGGCGTATGAGCAATATATACAGCAAATAAAGGAAGAAAATGGAATAAATAATTTTTTTGATAGGTATCCGTATTTGTTAAAACAAATCAATAGAGAAGTCAGATTAATAGAAGAATCATATTCTTTACTATTTGATAGATTTTTAAAAGACTTGTCTGAGTTAAGATCGTGTTTTAATATTACTGAACCCCTAAGTAATGTTGAGTTTTCACTTGGAGATAGTCATTCCCAAAAACAAACAGTTGTTAAGATTGAATTTAAAGAGAAATCCATTTACTACAAGCCTAAAAGTTATGATTCATACAACATTTTGTTAGAACTTATTAGTTTATTGAAATCTAATAATATACCCTCTTTCAGTCTTCCTGAAAGCTTAATTAAAGCGGATTATTGTTGGCAACTCGGTGTGGATTATATAAATTCTAATAATGATGAAGTAAAGAGAATATACCTTAAGTATGGTGTTTTAGCAGCATTTTCTGAAATTTTTTCCATTACGGACTTACATATGGAAAATGTGATTGTTTCAGGCGGAGATTTATATTTAATTGATGTTGAAACATTTTTTCAAAGAAAGTTGAATGTACAAACTAATAATTTTGAAGGGATTACTGTTGATACTTATCAGAGAATTTATGAGACATCACTTTCAAATGGTTTATTTCCTGTACAATTTGAGAAAAACAGCGCTCCTAACATTTCTGGAATAAGTGGAAAAGGTGGAAAAAGAAAAAAGGGGAAGTATGAACTGATAAATAAAAATCGTGGGGATATGAAGTTAGTGAAAACTGACTATTTTCAGGAAGATAGCTATAATATTCCAACATTAAATGAGAAAATGGTGGAACCTCTCGACTATGCTAATGAGGTAATTGCAGGATTTAGAGCATGCTATGCATTTCTCATGTCGCAACGTGCAAAGGTTAAAAAAATTTTAGAAGGTTTCCCGAAATTGAAAACTAGAGCCATATTCAGAAATACTTCCGACTATGGAAAATTTTTGCAAGCCTCTACGAATCCAAAATATCTTTTCTCAGAAAAAAAGAGGGAGAATTTATTTTCGATACTATATGAGTCAAAACATATTGAACAATTTATTGTTGATAATGAAATTAAAGATTTAATGAATGGTGATATTCCTTACTTTTCAGTGGATACCAGTGGAAATGTATATAATTCTTTAGGAACAGTAATTGGAAATCTAGGAGAGACAACCTCGTTATTTGATAATATAGCTACCCTGAATGATGAAAGAATGAAGTTCACTTGTGAATTGATTGGAATAGTCTTGAAAAAACCGATTAAGCATTGGGAGAGGAAAGAAGGGAAATCTTATTATTTTCCATTAATATCCTCAAAACAAAGTTTTAATGAGGAAATCTTAGACAGCGTTAGACAGATATTTATTGATGCAAATAAGAATAGTTTTTCTTCGGAGGAGGAGATGACATGGCTCAATATTGATATTACAGAGACTGAACAATGGGTAATATCTCCTCAGAACATTACCTTATATAATGGATTGATTGGGAATGCCTTATGTTATTTATATGCTTATCAAATTCTTGGTGAAGAGCAATATCTAGTATCATTAAATAAGATATTGAAAACACTGGAAACCACGAAGAATCTTATAGAAACTAGTGATATGTCAGTTTTTTTAGGAAAAGGAGGTTTGATTTATCTATACTTTAGTTTGTGGAGAAGACTTAAATTACCTCAATACCAAAAATTATATTTAGACATAATCAAAGAATTTTCCAGCCAGTCACTGGAGGAGCAAAATATAGATTATATTTCTGGAGTGTCAGGTTTATTAGTTGTTCTATGCAACATATATAATGTAGAGCAAAATAAAACAGTATATCATTTAATTAATAGGATATCTGAATTTATTATTGATAATGTAAAAAAAGAAGATGGTAAGGTTTATTGGGTATCGGATTTTTCAGATTCAGAAATTCTAAATGGACTATCTCACGGACAATCTGGAATTGCATATGCATTACTTTTATCATGGAAAATCAATAAAAATTATAATTATTTTAAAATAGCGAAGTCAGCTATTGATTTTGAAAATACCCGTATTTCTGATGGAAATTGGATTGATTTTAGAAATAAAGGAAAACGTTCAGAGTTAGGAATGCCAGAACCTATTTATTGGTGTCATGGTGCAACAGGTATCGGATTAACGAGATATAGAGAATCAAAATGGTTAAACGATAAAAAGTTGAAAAATAATTATGAAATGGCTAAACAAACGGTATTAAATAATGGTTATTTGAATTCGGATTGCCTTTGTCACGGGAAAATGGGCAACATGGAATTATTTATGAATTTAGATGACTCCTTGAAAAGTGAAGTAGATATAGAAGGTATCCTGCTTAATATTGTTCGTAATTCTCAAAAATTTGGTTGGGAATCTGGCTTGCCACAACACACAAGAGTGTTTAATATGATGGTTGGTGAAATAGGGATAGCATATCAGTTGCTTAGATATATATCCAATTATGAAGTACCATCATTATTGTTATTAGATGTTCCAAAAGGGAGTATTGAAAATGAAAAAGATTACACCGATTGAACAAACAACTTCTACTGAATGTGGATTATGTTGTTTATATATGATGTTAGATTATTTTGATATTCCAGAAACATATTTTAATTTGAAACAACAAGTCGATTTAGGGAGAAATGGACTGAGTATAAAGAATATCTCAGATATTGCTTCTATCTACGGAGTTACTTGTAAGACTTATCGTTTTTCCAAATATCCTGAAAACTTACCTGTCATGGTATTTGTTTTAGATTCGCATTTTGTAATTTTAGAGGATATCCGTAATGATGTCTTTACTATTGTTGACCCTGCTGTTGGGAAATATGTCTTAGCAAAGAATGAATTTTTTGAATTGTCTCCTAAATTTTATACCGAATTTTTTTATGATAAGGTGACTAATTCTTCAAAAAAAATAGTCAAACGAGGGTTGGTTGGCAGAAACGTAAAGGAAATGATATTTGTAAATAGGAAGGATATTTTTTTAACCATTCTATATACTCTGATTTTTCAGATTATCACAGTGTCAATTCCATTTTTTATAAGGGGAATTATTGATGGAAATTGGGTTTTCCTTAAAAAGTTTGGCTATTTAGAAAGTGCCGTCCTACTTTCTATAATAATTTTTTTTCAGGGAGGATTTTATTTTCTAAAGAATATCTCCCTAGTGAAATTGCAAAATAAATTTCACAGCACTATTTCAGAAAAGTTTGTGACTAAGTTATTGAAACTTCCCATAGAATATATTGGAAAAATAGATAAAACAGACATCATTCATAGATATAATGGTTTGATGATTGTGAGGGAGTTACTATCAGAAAGAATTATTTCTATCTGGTTGGATATTATCTTAATGTTTGCGAGTATTAGTTATATCACATATGTTTCCACACCTTTGGGAATTATATTAGGTATAGTTTTTATTGTAGAAATGATGATTTTTTTCCTGTCACTAAGCATTAAACAAGAAAAGTTAGGTAAAGAAGTTTTAAGACAAAAGAACTCTTTACAAACATTCTTTTCACTGATGGACGGGCTATTTCTTTTTAAAGCTAAAAATTCTGAAAAAGAACTTTTGTCAAAATGGGAGAAAAGTTTTAAGGCTTTCTCTTATACACCTCT